>DATJYW010000113.1:0-23592 GCA_035499435.1 Candidatus Acidiferrales bacterium
GCGAAATCAGTGCTTGTACTGCGCGGCATTGGCCGCCTCCTTCCTAGCCACGAACCTGATGGCGCAGTCGTTGCCCCCGGTCGCGATTGCGGTTCCACTATCGGCGCAGGAGACTATGACCACCGGCATGGTCGGCATCACGCTCAGCCAGACCGCCCGCCTCAACGTCTTGAATCTGAACACGGTGCCTTCCGCCACGAATGTGCCGACTCCGCCTCCGAACTGCAATGTCGAGATGCAATTCGTCGACGCGAAGAACAATGTCCTAAAACAGAACACCGTGACGAATTTCGCTCCTCAAACGGCCACTTCGCTGGATTTGAACGCGGCGACCACGAATATCTCGGGACCGACCGCACAACGCTCCCAAGTCCGCGGCGTTGTGAGCGTCAACCCTCCCACCACCTCTACAACTCCGTCGAATCCCGGCCGCTGCAGCGTAGCGGTCACTCTGGAGGTCTTCGACAACACCAGCGGCAGCACCGTCTCCCTTACCACCGACGTCCACGTGATCGGTGTCAGCGGCATCCTGCCTTTTTTGATCAACACCGGAAATCGGGACTGATCCGCACTCCGGCGCCCGGCACCGCCGGTAACCTCAGTCACTGCGGCATCACGCAAAGCAGGTCATCATGAAGCTATGGATGTCTCCCTCTTGCCGGCGGAATGGCAGGAGGCATTCCGCCGTGACCGCGCCGAGACGCCGCCGTTTCCCGACCCGCTGCCCGAACGCCGTCTGGCGCGCCTCCTCGCCGCGTTCATCCTCACCGGTCTTTTCTTCATGGTCCTGCCTGGAACGGTGCTCGGCGTCTGGAATCTGGTCGGCATCAGTTCGCAACGGGAGATGGCCGCGGTTTCCGTGGCCTGGATACAGGCACACGGGCACGCGCAGTTCTTCGGCTGGGTCGGGACCTTTATTCTCGGGATCTCGCTCTACACCTTGCCGAAGTTTCGCGGAGCATGGTGCCGTTCGATCCCCATGGGCTGGACCGTTTGGGCCATGTGGAGCGCGGGTGTGGCGCTGCGCTGGTTCGCCGGTGTTCAACACTCCGTACATCCGTGGCAATTTCGCATCGCCGCTGGCCTGGAGCTCATCGCTGCCGCTCTCTTCCTCTCGCTGGTGACCGCGCGCGGCCCTAAACGCCGCGCTCTGCAGGCCTGGGAGCTTCCGGTGTTCGCGGGCCTCGCATCGTTGATGCTGCTGCTAGTTTGGCAGGTCCTGATCGCTAGCCAGCCGCTTCCGTCGCCCGCCCTGCCCGCCGCAGCCGATCGCGTCCTGATCTCCCTGGCGATCTGGACATTCGCCTTACCGGTGGTCGCGGGATACTCCGCAAAGCTGTTCCCTGGACTGATCGGCGCTCCGACGCCTCATCCGGCGGGAATCCGCCTGGCTCTGCCGGCGCTTCTGGCGTTGCTGGCCGCGGCCGCCGGATTCGTACTCGACTGGTCCGCCGTGGCCGCCGCGTGCACATGCATCGCGGTGGCGATCGTCGCGTGGTGGTTGGGCGCGTTTCATCCGCAAAGGGGAAAACCGAAGACTACCGGAGTCTACCCGCGGTACCCTCGCTTCGCAAGGTTCGCCTATGTCTGGCTGGCTGTGTCTGCGCTGCTCAGCTTCGACACTTCCCGCCCCGGCATGCTCGGCGCATCGCGTCATGCCTTCACGGTGGGATTCCTCGCCACGCTCATCTTCGCCATCGGACCGCGCATCCTGCCCTCGTTCCTGAATAGCCGGGAGCTTTGGAGTGCCCGCCTGATGCATCTCTCCTTGGTGCTGATCACCGCGGGCTGCTCGCTCCGCGTGCTCGCGGAACCCCTGGCCTATGGCGGACTCGTGGATGCGGCGTGGAAGGTTCTACCGGTTTCCGCGTTTACCGAGTTGTCGGCGGTCCTGTTATTCGGGCTCAACATGGCGGCCAGCCTCGCGACATCGATTCCCTCCTGGTTCGGGCGCAAACAGGTCAACGATCGGATGAGCGTCTACTGGCTGGTTTCGAGCTACTCTGCCACTCGACAGATCATGGTCGCCAACGGACTGGTCACGCTGGCGAAAGCGGATGCGATTCCCAGGAGCCTCACCTTGCGCGAAGCCGCCCTCGCCGATAGCGTGCCACCCGAGATTCTGGTGGAGAAGCTCGGAGATTTCTTCGAGTCGCGCCTGCCGCGATCGCTGAGATCGGCCTGAGCGCGCATCGCGCTAGCCCGCGTACAAGCCCCGCGCAAGCTCCCAGTTGTACTGGAAGTTCTCCGCCGCCGGCATCCGCTGCGCGTTGTAGATCATCAGCGGAACTTCCATCTCGTGCAGCGAGCCGTGCGCGCGATACTCGGAAGGCAGCGCCTCGAATTCCGAATCCAGCTCGCCGAACACCGTATCCCGGTCTCCGAGCACGACCAGGTCGCCGATCCGCGAAGCCATCAGATGATAGCGCTTCACCGCTTCGCTTCTGGTCAGAACGGATTCGACACCCTCCAAGCCGGTCAGTGTACGGGCTATCACGTCAATTTCCGCGGGATGGTTGCAGTAGACCCACGCCACGCCGCCATACCCGCGATGATGCTGGAGGTACTTGTCCCGGTCCACGGAGATCGCGATGCGAATCGGGTGGCCGCGGCGCGCGCAGGCCTTTTCCAGGTCCCAGCACCGCGTCTTGTGGTTCATCCCGTGGTCCGCCGTTAGCAGGAATGCGGCATCGGGAGCGGCGCCCGCCGCCTCGCCGAGAAGCTGGTCCAGTCGTGCCAGATGCTCCTTTGATTCGGGAGCTTCGGGAGGCCACGTGTGCATCGGGTAGTCCGTGGTGTGGATGTACAGGCAGCCAAGATCGCCGCGGCGCTTGAGCAGATCGATGGCCGCCGTCAGCAGCCAGTAGTTGATTTCCCGGCTGTAGATTCCGGGCGCCGGGCCCAGCCGCTCCACCCAATCCTTTGGCGGCGTCTCGGCCGCGAGCACAAGATCGGCGCCGGCAGGCAGTAGCGTCGTAGTCTTTTTCTTAGCCGAGAGCAACGCCGACTTCACGCCATGTTTTTGGGCGCGCTGAAACAGCGTCGGCGTCAACAGCAGGTCGGCGGTCTCCATATACTCTTCGCGGCCCGTGCTTCTGTCGAAATACGAATTTCCCGTGATGCCGTGCCGGTCGGGCCATACGCCGCAGCAGATCGAAGCGTTGTTCGTATTGGTTACCGAAGGCATGGTGCATTGCACGCGGCGATACAACCCCCGCTTGCGCCATTCAGCCAGGGTTGGCATGCGGCTTGCTTCTAAATATTGGCTGCCGAATCCGTCGCACATCAGCAGCACCGTGCGTTGCGGCGCCTGCCGGCAGAATGCGGGTGCGGCGGCCAATGACGCGGGTGATAACAGAAATTGACGCCTGCTTAGCGGGCCAGATGTCATGGGCTCATGATAATAGTCCGCACACGCGGCTTGTCAAACCCCTTCCGGAAAAGTGGAGACAATGATAATCTCACAAGACTAAAAGGAGGCAGGCATGTCGCCCAAGTCGATGGCCGCGTGGTGCGGCTTCACGCTGGCAATCCTGACGTGGACGTTCGCAGCGGCACAGAATCGTGTCCCGGCAAAAAGGGGAGCAGTCAAGCCGGCGCTTCCGGAAGCCCCGGCCGGGTTCGACAACAAGAGCAACGGTATGGTGGATGACGCAACCCATCAGGCCGACCAGGTGAAGTTCGACGAAGTGGAAGGCGTGCCTGACGGCCTGGGACCGCTGTACAACGCGCAATCCTGCCGTGAGTGCCATCAGAATCCAACGTCGGGCGGCGGTAGCCAGGTCAGCGAGCTGCGCGTGGGACATCTCGGCCCGAACCATCAGTTTGTCAATCCGGATATCCCCATCGCGCGCGGCACCCAGATCATCTCCGGCCGCACGCTGGTGAACGATCGCGCCATATGTCCCAACGCCGCGTTTCCCGATACCGAGATCCAGGAACGCGTCCCGGAAAGCGAAACCGTCCGGACCACACGCGTTTCCCTAAGCCTCTTTGGCGACGGATTTGTGGAAGCCCTGTCCGATCAGACGCTCATCGACCTTTCCCGGGACCAATGCAAGAGCAGTCACGGCAAGGTCTGCGGCCTGGTGATCTATGTGCCGATCATAGAAGTACCCGACCAAGCCGGTGTGGGCCGGTTCGGCTGGAAGAACCAGCACGCCAGCCTGCTGTCCTTCTCCGGCGACGCGTATTTGAATGAGATGGGTATCACCACACGCCTGTTCCCGGACGAGGTGACCAACCTCTGTAACACCGCATCCGAGCCCAACGACCAGCCCGGACCCGACGGCCTCGCCGACGTGGACCATTTCGCCCGTTTCGTGCGGGCATCCAAGGCGCCGGCCCGGGATCAGAAGCTCGCCGATACGCCGGCTGCCAAACGCGGCAGCGAGCTCTTCGACAAAATCGGTTGCGCGGTCTGCCACGTTCCGACTCTCACCACCGCCCCGGCCGGCACAAAAATCAATGGCGGCGCATTCGAAATTCCGGCCGCGCTGGGGAGCAGGAGTTTCCATCCCTTCGGCGACTTCCTGCTGCATGACGTTGGAACGGGTGATGGGATCGTGATCCCGATCGTCGAACATTATGGGCGGGCAACGCGACGGATGCCGGCGCAATGCACGCACGCAAACTTCCAGAAGACTCAGAACCGCGTGCGCACAGCGCCCCTATGGGGCGTGCGTTTCCGGACCCGCCTGATGCATGACGGAAACTCCGTGACTCTCCGCGACGCCATCGTCCGTCACGCCGGAGAAGCCGATCAGGCCACGCGTGACTTCAAGAAACTGGCAGCGAAGGATCAGGACGCGGTATTGGAATTCCTGAGATCGCTGTAGCTTTACTCCTGGCGTAGCTTTTGCCAGGCCGCGACGTAGGGTGCGAGTTTCTTCAGCGCGTCACCGCACTGCGTCCTTCTCGCGTCAGGCTCATAGGGGATCGGCGTGCCTCCCAGAAACTTCCGCCACATGGCAACCACCAGCGATTCGCCGCGTTTCGCGCGTGACGCTCCAGCTAGCGCACGCGTGACCGCGTCGATGGGCGCCGGGTCCGGCTCATCCTCGGGAGGTCCCAGCGTCCAATGAATGGCGACGCCGGGTTTGAACTCGTGCGGAGTTCGCCGCAGCACGGCGCCCAGCCGGCGGAGCGCCTCCGCATTCAACTTACGCGGCTTGCCCGCTGTGGCGAGTACTGTGGCCGGCGCCGGTGCACCGGCGGGGCCCTCTTTGGGAGCCCTCAGCCGTTGGCTCTCGATGTCTCCCTCGGAACCCGGCTCGATCAAACCCGAACCTGCCACGTTCACTTGGGCCGGCGGCCCCTCGATCCCCTCGCGAGGATAGAGGATCCGCTTGTAGTCGCCGCTCCCTTCAAACAATAGAACGCCGGCCGCCGGGTCGATTTCCATCAATTCCGATATCGGACCGGTCTTCGTCAAAAACAGTGAGTTGATGCCGAGGTCGCGCAGGACGCCGGCGTCCAGAGGCACGACACCGTCGCGCGTATATACCACCGGCAGGGAGCGGAACGGCGCCCGCTCAAAGTCGAGCCCGCCCAGCACACACTCCACATACCGGTACTGATGGTGTTTCCAGTCTCGGATCTCGTCGGGTTTCGGCGGCGTCGTCGCCAGATGAAACGCGATGAAGTCCCGCAGCACATCGGCGCCCAGTTCGGCCAGCGGCATGAACCGCTCCGGGCGGAACTCTGTGCGGGCGAGGTTCAGGTAAGGCTTGGCCTGATTCCCTTCCCGGTCGAGAATATGCAACGGCGGCTGCAGCAGCCGCAGACCGTACCACATGTCTGACCACAACGAGCGCAGCGGCTGGTCGCCGTGCTCCACCATGAACCCGTTGTGGATCACGCGATCCACGAACGGACCGCCGCGCCGCCAGAAGACCACCGGCTGGTGCGAAGACTTGAGCCGCTGCCATTCCGGCGTGCCCGCGCTGTCGATGTCGGGGTGCGTAACCCTTGGCGCCTCTCCCTGTACCTGGACGGTCGGCTCCGCAAGAAAATACCGCAGATTCGGAACCCACAGCCGGCCCGCCAGTTCCTTGCGCAGCGGTATCGTAATCGTGGTGCCCACGGGACAATCAGGAACGCGGTCCACCTGGATCTCGTCGGTCTTCAGCGAGGCCGTGAATTCCAGCCCTTCGCCGGCGGTGACGTGCCGGGTGACCACCCTCACCTCGTCGCCGAGCAGAAACGCCGCCAGCGCGCCCACCCCGAAGTACCCGGTGCGCAGAATCGTGGACTGTTGTTCGTCGCCGGCAAATTCCTGCCTCCAGGCGGCGCTCGTGCGGTACGACGCGCCCACCTTGAGAAAGTAGTCGCGCACGATTTCCAGCGTCATCCCGATGCCGCGATCGCTCACGATGCAGAACCGCTCTTCGCCCGCCATGGCTACATCGACAGCAACGTCCGCGGCAATCTGCGTGCGCCGGATGGCCGCCGGGTCGAGCTTGTGGCGGCGGCAATAAGCGTACAATTCGCGAACCGCGTCCACACTGTTCTGTACTAGCTCGCGCACACCGGCATCGGTGTTGGGACCGTAGAGCGGTTCGATCAAGAGCTCGAACAGGCGCGCGTCGGCCGACTGGAATCTGACCGCCTCCGGATGAAATTTGAGCTTCTCCAGAAAATCGGCCTCGTCCAGGTTGGTGCGCAGGCGCCGCACTCTTAGACCCAGGCGAAAAAGCGGGTGCTCGGGCTCGGTCAGCCTCCCGTACACCTCGCCGAGTATCGCCCAGGATTTGTCCATCTCGCGCTGGATGTCCTGCGTAAGATTCCTCAGCGACAGGTAAACCGCGATCGAATCCACCTCGTGAGGGTTCACGAGGGCTTTGCGCGCCTGCGGGTCCTCCTCGTCGTACGTGAGCTGCGGCACGGCATGATGCTTTTTCCACTCGTGGATGGAAAGCGTACTACGGATGGCCTGCATGCGGATGCGCGTTGTGGGCGCGCGCCCTGCCTCGATCTGCAGATAGTCGGCGATGCGCAGCACCACCATCAGGTACAGCGCGCGAATCTGCTGGGGATCGATGCGGTTGGAATACTCGCGCCGCAGGTATCCCAGGCACGGGCGCAGCTCCATTCCGTGACTGCGCGCGACCAGGCCGATGACATCGCAGACTTCGCGCCTCAATCCGCAATCGAGCCGGATCACCTCTTTTCCGGCGCCCGGGAAACCGTGCAGCGCGATCTGGTGCGCCAGTCGGGCATGATGCCACCGGATGAACTCGCCGGCCAGCAGGTCCTGCTTCTTGTCCCAATTCCAGTCGTCCAGTGAGGGCGGCTTCACCGGTGAGGGGTCGCCGAAAAGTCGGTTGTTGGTCGCGGGCGAAAATCGGACCGCCTCGGCGGTGTATGCTTCCCACAGCTCCGACCACGGCCGGTCGCCGAGGTCCGTAACCGGAGCCAGTTCCGTCGCGCCGGATACCAGGCGGCGAAAGCCGTCATTGGTGAGGTGCATGGCGCAATCGTGTAGCACGGCCGCGATCACCAGCGCGCCCACATCTTCCGCCGTGAGGATCTCCAGCGACTCCGCCGTCATCAGTTGTCCGGCTGTGTTCAGCACGCTGGTGATATGCGCGGGCCCGTGGTCCGTGTACTCCGGGAAGAAGACCAGCGGGCTTCGCGAAATCCACGAATCGAAATCGACGACCGTCTTTTTCACCGCGGCGCTCAGTTCACGCGCGCCGTCCAGGATGCCGTCAAGCTGCGGCGGAATGCCGATCATTCCGGTTAGTATATGACCGCCGCGGGGAAGCGGGCCATTTCAGCCCGAAAGGTCTCCGTTCCCCGCCCCGCACTTTTTTCTGATACCTTCTATCCGTTAGCTGTCTCGGGACGCTGTCTATGAAACGCCAGATCTCTGTCACTATCAACGGCAAACCCTACTCGCACGAGGTCGAGCCTCGTCTGCTTCTCATCCACTACCTGCGCGAAGTCGCCGGCCTCACCGGCCCGCACATCGGCTGCGAAACCTCCATCTGCGGCGCCTGCACCGTCATGCTCGATGGCAAAGCGGTCAAAAGCTGCACCATGTTTGCCGTCCAGGCCGACGGCCGAAACGTCCTCACCATCGAAGGTCTCGCCCAGAACGGCACCCTCGATCCGCTCCAGGAAGCCTTCTGGAACGAGCACGCCCTCCAGTGCGGCTACTGCACTCCAGGCATGATCATGACCGCCAAACAACTGCTCGCCGACAACCCCAGCCCCACCGAGCAGGAGATTCGTCACGGACTCGAAGGCAATCTTTGCCGCTGCACCGGCTACCAGCACATCGTCAACGCCGTGAAATCCGCGGCTGCCAAGGCGGGGGCGTAACATGGCAACCACCGTCACCCGCCCCGAGACCAAGTTCGGCAAACGCGTCCGCCGCCAGGAGGACCCTCGCCTCATTACCGGCACCGCCACCTACCTCGACGATCTCAAAGTGCCGGGTATGCACCACGCCTGCATCGTCCGCAGCCCGCACGGCGCGGCCAGGATCAAGAGCATCTCCACCACCGCGGCCGCCGCGATGCCGGGAGTCGCCGCCATCTTCACCGGTGCCGACATCAAGAACCTGGGCCCAGTTCCCACAGCAGCCTCGCTCCCCGGACTCCGCGTTCCCCACCACCACCTGCTCGCCCAGGACCGCGTCTACTTCGTCGGACACCCCGTAGCCGTCGTCGTCGCCACCGACCGCTACCTGGCGCGCGACGCCGCCGACGCCGTCGAAGTCGATTACGAGCCGCTGCCTGCCGTTACCGACCCCGAAAAGGCCATCGCGCCGGGCGCGCCCCCCGTCCACCCCGAGTGGCCCGACAACGTTGCGTTCAATTTCCACCAGGAGGGCGGCGACATCGCGCAGGCCTTCCGCGATGCCGAGGTGGTGGTCAGGCAGCGGATCACCAGCCAGCGGCTCATTCCCACCGCCATGGAAACCCGCGGCGTAGTCGCCGAATGGCGCGCCGGCGAAAAGTCTCTCACGCTTCACTCTTCGACGCAGATTCCCCACCTGCTCCGCACCCTCGTCGCCGGTATCCTCGGTATGCCCGAGCACCTGCTGCGCGTCATCACGCCCGAGGTCGGTGGCGGCTTCGGCTCCAAGCTCAATGTTTACGCCGAAGAGGCCCTGATGGCCTTCATCGCCCGCCAGATCCATCATCCGGTCAAGTGGGTCGAATCGCGGCGCGAGAACTTCACCACCACCATCCACGGCCGCGGGCACGTCGATTACTTCGAGCTCGCCGCAAAACGCGACGGCACCATGCTCGGCCTCAAGCTCAAACTCATTCAGGATATCGGCGCGTATCACCAGTTGCTCACGGCCGCCATACCGACGCTCTCCGTGCTGATGATGCCCGGCCTCTACCGCTTCAAGAACATCTCCGCCGATATCGTCGGCGCATTCACCAACTGCGTGGCTACCGACGCCTACCGCGGCGCCGGCCGTCCCGAAGCCACCCACGGCATCGAGCGCATGGTCGATCTTCTGGCCGCCGAATTGAAAATGGATCCCGCGGAATTGCGCCTCAAAAATTTCGTCCAGCCCGAAGAGTTCCCGTTCCCCACCGCGACCGGCCTCGCCTACGATAGCGGCGACTACGCCAAGCCCTTCCGCAAGGCTCTCGCCCAGGTGGATTATACGAAGCTCCGCCAGGAGCAGGAAGAGGCTCGCAAAGCCGGCAGGCTGATGGGCATCGGCATCTCGACTTACGGCGAAATCTGCGCTATGGGCCCCTCGATCGCCCTGCCCGCGGGCGGATGGGAGAGCGCCACGGTCAAGATCGAACCCACCGGCAAGGTCACCGTCCTCACCGGCGCATCGCCCCATGGACAGGGCGAGGAGACCACCTTCGCGCAGATCGTCGCCGACGAGCTTGGCGTCGACATGAACGACGTCCTGGTGGTCCATGGCGACACGGCGGTCGTGCAGTACGGCATCGGCACCTTCGGCAGCCGCGGCACCGCGGTCGGCGGATCGGCGCTTTACTGCGCCCTCCAGACGCTTAAAGAAAAACTGAATAAATTTGGCGCTATGTTATTGAAATCAGACAATGTCTCACTCATCGGCGGCCAGTGCGTCGACGCCAAGACCGGCAAGAGCGTCACCTTCGCCGACATGGCCGTCGCTGCCTACCACGCCAAGCAGCTACCTCCCGACACCCAGCCCGGACTGGTCGCCACGCACTTCTGGGAGCCGCCCAACTTCACCTTCCCGTTCGGCGCGCACATCGTCGTCACAGACGTCGATCGCGACACCGGCGAGATCGCCATCCGCCGCTACGTCTGCGTCGACGATATCGGCAAAATCATCAACCCGCTGATCGTCGACGGCCAGATCCATGGCGGGGTCGCTCAAGGCCTGGGACAGGCGCTCTACGAGAACGCCGTCTATGACGATAACGGTCAGCTCATGACCGGCGAATTGACCGACTACGCACTCCCCAAGGCGCACCACATGCCGTACATCGAGAGCAGCCACACCGAGACCCCGTCGCCGGTGAACCCGCTCGGCGTCAAAGGCGTCGGCGAAGCGGGCACCATCGGCTGCTCGCCGGCGGTGGTGAACTCGGTGGTCGATGCCCTCGCGCCCTTCGGCGTAAAGCATATCGATATGCCGCTGACTCCGGAAAAGGTCTGGAATCTGATTCAACAGGGAGGCCGCGCATGATCCCCAACCCCTTCGACTACACCGCCCCCGCCACACTCGATGAAGCCCTCAAGCTGGCCGGCGACGGCTCCTCCAAGATCCTGGCCGGCGGAATGAGTCTTATCCCCCTCATGAAGCTCCGGCTGGCCGCGCCCGAAAACGTGATCGACCTCGGCCGCATTCCCGGCCTCGACCAGATCGCCGAATCGAGCGGCATCATCACCATCGGCGCCATGGCGACGCATCATGCGGTCGAAACCTCGCCGCTGATTCGCGGCAAGCTGCCGCTGCTCGCTGAAACCGCCGGCAACATCGGCGATATCCAGGTACGCAACATGGGCACCCTCGGCGGAAGCATCGCCCACGCCGACCCGGCGGCGGACTATCCAGCCGCCCTGGTCGCGCTCGAAGCCCGAATTCACCTCCGTTCAACCAGCGGAGAGCGCAGCGTCGAGGCCGGCGACTTCTTCCTGGACGCCTTCACCACCGCCATGGAGCCCGGCGAGATCGTGGTTGGCGTCGAAATCGCCGCCGAAGCTCCCAGCGAAGGATACAAATATGAAAAGGTGCCGCACCCGGCTTCCGGATTCCCCGTGGTCGGCGTCGCGGTGCGGATCGGCAAGTCGGTGGGCAAGATCGCCCTGGCACGTATCGGCGTCACGGGCATGGCGTCCCACGCATTTCGCGCCCGCGATGCCGAGCAGATTCTCGAAAAGGGCGGCAGCATTACCGGCGCCGCCGACGCGGTCGGCGTCGGCATCGACGCCAACGGCGACCTCTACGCATCGGCCGACTATCGGCGTCATCTCGCGCGCGTGCATGCGGCGCGAGCTCTGACGGCGGCACTGTCGAGGGCCTCGTGAAGATCGCCGGCACTTACACGCTTCCGCTTCCGCAGGAACGAGCTTATTCCGTCCTCCAGGATCCGGCGATCCTGGCGCGCTGCATGCCGGGTTGCGAAAGCCTCGAAAACGCCGGTGACGGCGAATACACCATGAAGATGAAAATGGTGCTGGCGGCCGTTTCGGGCCAGTTCGCCGGCAAGGTCCGCATCGCCGATCCCGAACCCCCGGCGAAGTTCCGCCTCATCGTGGAGGGCTCCGGCAAAATCGGCTTCATGAAAGGCGACGGCCTGCTCACCCTCACGCCCAACGAAACCGGCACGCATGTCTCGTACGATGGCGAGGTGCAGGTGGGCGGCACCATCGCGTCCGTAGGCCAGCGCCTCGTCGACACGACGGCGAAGATGCTCATCAAACGCTTCTTCGACAAGCTGAGCGGCGAGGCCTCTCAGGCCGCGGCAACCAATTCGGCAGTGTTAAATTGAACGTGTTTGCCTGCGTGGGCAAACCCGCATGATCCCGCTCGCACAAATTCTCGATTCCGGCGATCCGTCGCTGTTCGACGTCCGCTCCACCGCGCCCGGCCCGCGCGGCACGCTGCCCGTCACGCCCGAAATGCTGCTCGAACGCCCCTCGGGCGATCTCTTCGGCTGGACCCAGAACGCCGGCATGGGTTGGGATCCCGCGCGCATGGCCGGTCCCGAAATCCTCATCCTGAGCACCCACGGCGGCATTCGCGCTGCCGACGGCACCCCGGTCGCCCTCGGCTACCACACCGGCCACTGGGAAGTCGGCCTGCTCATGGACGCGGCTGCCAAGGAGTTGAAGTCGCTGGGCGCCTTGCCTTTCGCTGGCTACTGCACCGACCCTTGCGACGGCCGCTCCCAGGGCACCGCCGCCATGTTCGATTCCCTGCCCTACCGCAATGACGCGGCCAGCGTCTTCGGCCGATTGATCCGCTCGCTGCCCACACGCCGCGGCGTCATCGGCGTGGCCACCTGCGACAAGGGCCTGCCCGCGATGATGATGGCTCTTGCCGGCGCACAACTGCCGGCCATCCTGGTTCCCGGCGGCGTCACGCTGCTCCCCGAGGACGGCGAAGACGCGGGCAAGGTGCAAAGCGCCGGCGCCCGCTTCGCGCACGGCCAGATCACCGTGGCCGAAGCATCCGAGGTCATGTGCCGCGCCTGCGCCTCGCCCGGCGGAGGATGCCAGTTCCTGGGCACCGCCGCTACTGCGCAGGTGGTCGGCGAAGCGCTCGGCATGTCCCTGCCGCACTCTGCACTCGCTCCCTCCGGCCACCCCATCTGGCTCGACATGGCCCGCCGCTCCGCACGGGCAGCGCTCGCCATGCCCGCGCCCGTTCCGCTCACCTCCGACTCCATCCACAACTCCATGGTCACCCACGCGGCTTTCGGCGGCTCCACCAACCTCATCCTGCACCTGCCCGCCATCGCCTTCGCCGCGGGCCTGACTCGTCCCTCCGTGGACGACTGGACGCGCGTCAACCGCCAGGTCCCGCGCCTGGTAGACGCTTTGCCCAACGGTCCGATGATGCACCCCACCGTACGCGTCTTCCTGGCCGGCGGCGTCCCCGAAGTGATGCTCCATCTGCGCCGGGCCGGCCTGCTCGAAACCGGCGCCCGCACCGTGACCGGCGAAACGCTCGACACCCTCCTGGACTGGTGGAAACAATCCGAGCGCCGCGCCACGCTGCGCCGCGTTCTCAAAGACCGCGACGGGATCGACCCCGGCGACGTCATCATGAGTCCGGACGACGCCCGCCGCCGCGGTCTCACGTCGACAGTCACCTTCCCCACGGGCAACCTCGCGCCCGGAGGCAGCGTGATCAAGAGCACCGCCATCGACCCGAGCGTCGTCGCCGCCGATGGCGTGTATCGCATGACCGGCCCCGCGCGCATCTTCCGCAGCGAGCCCGGAGTGATCGCCGCCATCAAGGCGGGTTCGATCCGGCCCGGCGATGTGATCGTGCTCATGTGCCGCGGACCCATGGGCTCCGGCATGGAGGAGATCTACCAAATCACTTCCGCGCTGAAATACCTGGCTTTCGGCAAACACGTCGCCGTCATCACCGACGCCCGGTTCAGCGGCGTCTCCACCGGCGCGTGCATCGGCCACGTCACACCGGAAGCGTTGGCCGGTGGTCCACTCGGCAAGCTCGAGGAGGGCGACCTCATCGAAATCGCCATCGATCGCGTGAATCTCACCGGCTCGGTCAACCTGGTGGTCAATGGTTCGGTCGAAGAAGGCACGCGCACGCTCGCAGCCAGAGCACCGCGGGACGATCTCGCCCCCGACCCCGCATTGCCCGATGCCACGCGCCTCTGGGCGGTCCTTCAGGATGCCAGCGGCGGCACGTGGGGCGGATGCGTCTTCGACGTGGAGGCGATCGGAGCGGCTATATCCCGCGGAGCGCCACCACGGTGACGTCGTCGCTGCGCGCCGCGCCGCTGAATTCCTGCACGTCGTGGACGATGGCTTCCACCAGCGGCTGCGCCGGCTGGCGATGGTTCACGCGCAAGGCGTGAATCAGGCGCTCCTCACCGAAGTCCTCGCCCGAGTCGGCGCCCGCCTCGGTCACGCCATCGGAGTAGAGCAGCAGGGTGTCGCCGGGACGCAGTTCCGTTTCCGCCTCCACGCAATCCCAACGGGCAAATGCGCCCAACATGGTCGCCGTCGATGGCAGGCGCTCCAGTTCACCGCGCGCGCGCAGAATCAGCGGCGGGCAGTGCGCGCAGTTCACGTAACGGATCTTGCGGGTCGCGTCATCGTACACGGCGAAAATCAGCGTCGCGTAGCGATCGGCTGTCGTGGACTCGAAGAAGTGCCTGTTCACCGCGCGCAGAACCTGTGCGGGATTCTCGAGCGATGACGGTTGCTGGCTGCGGAAGCAGGCCTGAAGGTTCGCCATCAGCAGCGCGGCCGGCACGCCCTTGCCGGAGACGTCGCCGAGCACAAACCCGATCTTACGTTCCGAGATCTCCAGAAAATCGTAGTAGTCGCCGCCCACCTCGCGCGCCGGCACGCAATGGCCGGAATAATCCAGCGAGGCCAGGCGGTGAAGCTTGCGCGGAAAAAGCTTCTGCTGCACGTTGGCGGCGATTTCGAGCTCGCTCTTCCGCTGCCGGACAGGCTCCGCCTGCTTGCGGATGGTGGCTAGCAGGCGGTTGTTGTCCCAGGGCTTTTGCACGAAATCGCATGCGCCGCGGCGCATCGCTTCCACGGCCAGTTCCACGTTGCCCCAGGCGGTCATCACGATCACCGGAACCGTGTTGCCCTGATGTTCCAGGGAGGCCAGCAGATCCATCCCTTCCTTGCCCGAGGTCGTGTCTCGCGTGTAATTGAGGTCCGTGAGGATGAGGTCGAACGACTGGCCGCGCGCCGCCTCCAATAGCGCCCGCGGCGAATCGGCGGTAACCGCTTGCCAGCCCTGCCCTTTCAACAACAGGCGCAGCGCTTCCAGCACGTCGGCCTGGTCGTCGCACACCAGGATGCGGTACGGTCGGGCCTGTGCCTGCACGGATGCCGGAGCGTTCATGGGTTAATTTCATTGCAGCACGTTTCATACCGCCGCAACGGCGTGCGCAGACGGGAATCCGCGCGCCACAAGTGTTCGATTCCGGGACGGGCGGACAGGACTCAGGCCGGTAGAGGAATTTTAATCGACGGCCGGGAAACGGCGGTTCCAGGCAGCGCATCTTTTCGAGCGGTATGCTGGTTCCGATGAGACTTTCCGCTCTGTTGGTCCTATGCGCAGCCATTCCCGCGATGGCTGACTCGCGATTTCAAGTGCGCCGCATGACACGCGACGATGTGCCGGCGGGCAAGGGCCAGTGCGACATCCGCCTCCAGGTCGACAACCAGGTCGAGGTCAGCGTGCGCGGCGACATGGTCTACATTCGCACCATCGCCGGCCAGGACGCGCGCGATGACGGCAGCGAATGCAACGCGCCACTGCCCAGCCGCGACATTCAGGGATTCAATTTCGAAGTGAAAGACAGCCGCGGCGACATCCGCCTGCTTTCCGAGCCCAACCGCCGCAACGATTTCGGCGCGATCGTGGCCATCCATGACAGTTCGGGCGGCTTCGGGCGCTACCACTTCCGGCTGTCGTGGGCGATCACCGGAAGCGACTACCGGCCTGGCCCGCCGCCATCCGATCGCCCCCCGGCCCCCGGCTTTTCCTGGAACAACGTCATCAACTTCCGAGGTCAGGGCCAAGGCCGGGCAGTGTGGGAGAACGCCGGCGACCTGCGTCTCATGGATTGCAACATCGATATCGACCGCGGCGGCAGAATCATCGCGGTTTTCCGCGCCGAGCGCGGACGCAGCCTGACCTTCCGCGGCCAGGTGATGTCGCAGGAAGCCGGCCGCTGGAAGGCCGACGTCGCCGACGAGCAGGGCCGTCTGCGCGGACCCCTCTGGTTCTCCGTCGATGCCCGGAACATGGTGAACACCATCTCCCTGGAAGCCACCGACGGTCGCGAGCGCCTGCGCCTGAACTGGGACCGCCGCTGAGCGCGGCCCGCCCCGCGCGCCGCCAGTCGATATACTCCTGACAGAGGATATGACCAAGCCGACTGTTCTGGCGTTTGGGTTTCTCATCGCCGCCATCCCTGCCGCGCCGCAGGACACGAAATACCCGCCGCAAGGCCAGCAGTTTCCCGGCCCGCCCGCCAAGTCCGATACCGCCGAATGGCTCAAAGAGTTGCGCCAGTATCGCGAGGAGCGCCGCGTCCGCGCCGGCCTCGACGGTGAGCTCTACAACCGGCCCGAGCTTCGCTGGGCGCAGAGCAGCTTGATTCAGCCCCAGGTCATGGTGGAAGACCGCTACCTGCACGATCCCGCTTCGCGCCGCTACACCGTCGATCGCTTCCTGGCCGATCTCGACAAACGCTACGGCGGCGTCGACAGCGTTCTGCTCTGGCCCGTGTATCCCAACATCGGCATCGACAACCGCAATCAGTTCGACCTCCTGCGCGACATGCCCGGCGGCATCGACGGATTGCGCGGAATGATCGCCGATTTCCATCGCCGCGGCGTGCGCGTGCTCTTTCCCACCATGCCGTGGGACATGGGCACGCGCCAGGAGCCGCTCTCCAAGCCCGAAACCCTGGCGGGCCTGATGAAGGCGATCGGAGCCGATGGCGTCAATGGCGACACCTTCGGCGGCGTGCCCCGGAGCTACCGTGTGGCGTCCGATTCCGCCGGCCATCCCCTTGTGCTTGAACCCGAAGGTTATCCCGACAGCGACGAAATGCTGAACTGGAACAGCATGTCCTGGGGATATTGGAAATACCCGTTCGTGCCCATGGTCAGCCGCGGAAAATGGCTCGAGCCCCGCCACATGGTCAACGTCTGCGACCGCTGGAACAAGGACAAGACCGACAATCTCCAGGCGGCTTTCTTCAATGGCGTGGGCTATGAAACCTGGGAGAACATCTGGGGCATCTGGAACGGCATCACCGAACGTGACGCCGAGGCCATCCGCCGGGTGGCAAAGCTGGAGCGTAAGTTCGCCGAATTCCTCGTGAGCCCCGAATGGGAGCCGCACACGCCGACCCTGCCGTACGGCGTCTTCGCGAGCCGCTTCCCACTGGGCCGGCGAACGCTCTGGCTTCTGGTCAATCGCACGGTCTACAACGTCGATGGTGCGCAACTCTCGGCGCAGCCGGGGCTGCACTACTTCGATCTGTGGCACGGCGTGGAATTGAGGCCGGAACCCGGGAAGGACGGCGCCGTCCTCTCGTTCGCCATCGAAGCTTCCGGCTACGGGGCCTTGTTGGCGCTGCCGGAAGCCGCCGGTCCCGACTTGAACGCGTTCCTCGCCGAGATGCGTGTGCTCACCGCCCGCCCGCTATCCGACTATCCCAAAGTCTGGCATTTCCTCCCTCAGAGCATCGTTCCGATCGACCGCACCGCACCGGCCGCGCAGGCTCCCGAAGGCATGGTGCGGATTCCGGCGGCCCCCGAATTCCGCTTCGAAGTGCACGGCATCGAAATCGAGGGCGGCGACGATATCGGCGTCGATGTGCAGTACCCTGGCGAGGATTCGCCGCGCCGCCATCACCTGCTGACCATGAACGTCCCGGCCAGCTTTATCGACAAGTACCCGGTCACAAACAAGCAGTTTGCGGCGTTCTTAAAGACCACCGGATATCGCCCGGCCGACGATCACAATTTCCTGAAAGACTGGACCAACGGCTCTTACCCGCGGGGCTGGGACAATCGCCCGGTCACCTGGGTCTCGCTGGAAGACGCGCGTGCCTATGCCGCGTGGGCAGGCAAGCGGCTGCCGCACGAGTGGGAATGGCAGTATGCCGCGCAGGGCCTCGACGGCCGCGCTTACCCCTGGGGCGACTCCTGGTGCGCCGATTGCGCGCCGCCCCAGGAGCACGGCCACGACCTGCGCGGCCCCACATCGGTGGACGCGTTCCCGAAGGGCGCCAGCCCCTTCGGCGTCATGGACATGACCGGCAACATCTGGCAGTGGACCGACGAGTTTCGCGACGAGCACACCCGCGCCGCCATTCTCCGTGGCGGTGGCTACTACCGGCCCTCGGGCTCGCGCTGGTATTTCCCGTCGGCCTATAAGCTGACCGAGCACGGCAAATACCTGCTGACCGCGCCTTCTAAAGACCGTGCAGGTACTCTCGGATTCCGCTGCGTAAAGGACGCACAATGATGAACTCCCTCAAGTACAGCAAGATACTCCGTCATCTGATTGTTCCCGCGGGCAAGAAAGTGTCCTTGCGCAAGGACTATGATCCTGCCCTCAAGCTTTCCAAAATGAGCAAGCAGCAGGCCAAGAAAAAGCTCGCCGAAAGCGTCACCCTGCTGGCCGAATATCAGGACAAGTTATACGCCCAGGATATCTACGGTGTCCTGATCATCTTCCAGGCCATGGACGCCGCCGGCAAAGACGGAGCCATCAAGCACGTCATGTCCGGCCTCAATCCTCAGGGCACTCAAGTCACCAGCTTCAAGGCGCCCTCCACCGAAGAGCTGAATCACGATTACCTCTGGCGCTGCTTCAAGGCTCTGCCCGAGCGCGGGCGCATCGGCATCTTCAACCGCTCGTATTACGAGGAGGTCCTGGTGGTCCGCGTCCACCCGGAGTTTCTGGAGAAGGAAAAACTTCCGCCCAAGCCGCGGAACAAGAAAATCTGGGCGCACCGCTTCGAAGAGATCAACGGATTCGAGAAGTACCTCACGAACAACGGGATTATTGTGCTGAAATTCTTCCTGAATGTCTCAAAGGAAGAGCAGAAGCGGCGCTTCCTGGAGCGGATCGAGCAGCCCGAGAAAAACTGGAAGCTCTCTCCCGCCGACGCCGCGGAACGGGCCCACTGGGATGAATACATGGACGCGTACGAGGACTGCATGCGCAATACCAGCACCGAGCATGCGCCATGGTATGTGATTCCGGCCGACGACAAGCCGCTCGCCCGCCTCATCGTCGCGACCGTGATTCACCACCGGCTGAAAGAGCTCGGCTTGAAGTATCCTACCGTCAGTGAAGAGCAGAAGAAGCGCCTCCTGGAGATCGCGGCGTTGCTGTCCCGCGAGAAGTAGCGCTTGCCGGGCACTGCCGCCCCATGCAGTAAACTATCTCCCATGCTTCTCACCGACGACACTCGCCGCCGATTTGTATCTGTCCTTTCCGGCCTCGGACTCGGGGGCACCCTCCTGCCAGGCCCGCTCCTCGCCCAGGTTCAGCAGACCGGCGAAACGCTCGTCTCCCCCGCCATGCTCGCCGATGCGCTCGCGGTCGCCGGCCTCTCGTTTTCCGAAGAAGATCAAAAGGCCATGCTCCAGGCCGTCAATCGCAATCTCACCTCGTACGAAGAACTGCGCAGACTCGAGATTCCCAACGATGTGGCTCCGCCGTTTTACTTCAGCTCCCTCGTCCCCGGCATGAAAGTCAATCGCACGCGCGAGCCTCTTCACTTCGGTACGCCCGCCGTCAAGCGCCCGGCCAACCTCGAAGACGCCGCCTTCTGGCCCATCCTCAATCTTGCGCAGCTTATTAAAACCCGCCAGGTGACTTCCGCGGAGCTTACCGAGATGTACCTTGCGCGCCTCCACCGGTACAACGAGAAATTGAATTGCGTGGTCACGTTTCTCGATGAGCTCGCGCGCCTCCAGGCCAGGCAGGCCGACCAGGAGATCGCCGCCGGCAGGTATCGCGGCCCGCTGCACGGAATTCCGTGGGGCGCCAAGGACATCATCGCGGTGAAGGGCTACAAAACCACCTGGGGCTCCGACGCCTTCAAAGACCAGGTACTGGACGACGACGCCAGCGTGGTCGAGATGCTCCGCGAAGCCGGTGCCGTTCTGCTGGCCAAGCTCACCACCGGCGAACTGGCGCAGGGCGACCGCTGGTTCGGCGGCCAGACCAGGAACCCGTGGAACCTCTCCGAAGGCTCGAGCGGGTCCTCCGCCGGCCCCGCGTCGGCCACGGCGGCGGGACTGGTCGCGTTCGGCATCGGCAGCGAAACCAGCGGGTCCATCCTCTCGCCTTCCGCCCGTTGCGGCATCACGGGCCTGCGTCCCACTTTCGGCCGCGTCAGCCGCCACGGCGTCATGACCCTCTCCTGGACCCAGGACCGCCTCGGCCCCCTGTGCCGCTACGTCGAGGATTGCGCGGTAGTCATGAGCGTGATCGCGCGCCCCGACAACCGCGACCTCTCCGTCGCCGATATTCCGTTCAACTGGAACGCGCGCTTCGATATCAAGAAGCTGCGCGTTGGCTACCTAGAGGGGACCGTCAACGAGCCCCGTGATCAAAAGGCCCTCGAGCAGCTTCAGTCTCTCGGTTTCAAGCCCGTCCCCATCACGGTGCCCGAGTCCGCCTCCGATTCGGTGGGCTTCGGCGTCGAATCGGCGGCATTCTTTGCGGACATGATCCGCACCGGCCGCGACAAGAAGATGACCAATCCCAGCCGTGCCGCCGGTTGGCGGCCAAGTTGCCTGATCCCCGCGGTGGACTACATCCAGTCGCAGCGCACCCGAATGATGATGATGATGAAAATGGCCGAAGCGACTGCCGCCGCGGATGTCTATCTGGTCCCCGCCAACTCCGGCGGAGGCCCGGGTGCCGCACGTGGAGCTGCTCCACCCACCGACGGTGGAACCGCCGGCCGCGGTGGACGCGGCGGCTTCCCGCGCGGCCCTCTGCAGCGGCATTTCGCAATGGCCAATTCCGCAGGCTATCCGGCCGTGAATCTGCCGAATGGATTCCTCGACTCCGGCTCGCCTGCGGCCATCACGTTCTACGCCCGCCCGTTCGGCGAAAAGGAGTTGCTGGCTGTTGCCAAGGCTTACCAGGACGCTACCGGTTTCCACACGAAGCACCCGGTGCTGTAACGGTTCTAGTCGGCACTTGCTGCAAGGTGCGTAGGGAAGGGCCCTGTCGCTCGACGCCTCTGCCTCTTCACGCCGGCTGCGCGGCACAAGTCGCGGAAGGCGGTCTTCAAGTAGTCGCGGAACTTTGTCACGTCGGACGCGGCCTTGGCGTCGGCCGTAAAGCCGAAGTACATCTTGCCGTCATAGCTCTGTACCGCCACGCCGATTCCCAATTCATATCCGGTCGGCACCTGGGGATAGGATGCGATCATGCGCCTTCCCTGGGTATAGAGGGGTGCGCGCGAGCCTGGTATGTTGGTGCAGATCAGGTTGAACAACGGAAGCGGCAGCGGAAGCAGGGGCAGGCCTTCCCAGAACAGCGCTTGTATCGGCGGCGGAGTGGCGCCGATCCAGGCGGCGACGATCGCGATCAGCTCGGCGGCGCGCACGCTCTTCATGATCTCCATGCGGGTGCTGACCGCATGCAGCAGCTCTGCCGGATCGTGAACGCCCATCGGCAGCACGACCGGAAGAAACGTGATCCGATTCCCGAGCGATGTCTGCTGGTCCCCTTCGCGAATGTTCACCGGGCAGACGATGCGCACGAAACGGCCGGTAACGGGCTGCCCGTGCGATTTCGTGTAGCGCGAGATGGCCAGAGTCACGATGGCCAGGATGACGTCGTTGACCGTTCCGCCGAGGCGTTCGCGAATCGCCTTGACATCGGCGAAATCGATCTCGGTCCAGCAGAACCGGCGTTCTCCGCCGCAGGGACGGTTAAAAGGGAGCCGCTCGACGGGCTTGGCCCACTCCGGAAGCAGCTTCAGCAGGTTCTGAAGGCCGTCCTGCATTCGCTCGGTGAAAAGTGCCTGGCCGAAGTCGAGCAGGGCGGCCTCGGCGGCGATCATGTTCTTCAGAGTGCTGTGAATGGCGCTGGCGACTGCTTCCACCAGCGAATGCTCCGCCGGCGGGCTCCCGGCCCGGCGAATCGGGGGCGCCGCGACAGGATGCGCGCCCTCGGGACTGGCATCGAACATGATATTCAGCAGCGCCGCCCCGGCGATGCCGTCCGCCAGGGCATGGTGGACGCGCGCGATCACGGCGCCGCGCCCCCCGCTCAGGCCCTCCACGACGTGGATTTCCCAGAGCGGCTTGTTGCGGTCCATCACCTGGCTGAACAGCCGTCCGGTTGCCGCCTCCAGTTCGTCCTCGCTCCCGGGCGCGGGCAGTTCCAGGCGATGAATGTGCTCGTGGATGTCGAAGCGGGGATAGTCCTCCCAGGTCGGATGGCCCAGGTTGAAGGGCGGCGGCACCACCACCTGGCGGTAACGCGGGAGCAGCGGCAGCTTGGACTGGATCGTTTGGACGAACGCGTCGAAGGCGATCGGCCCGTCGAAGATAAACACACCGGCGATGGCCAGCGGAATCTCCCGCCGTTCGAGATAGAGGAAAGCCGCGTCCAGCTCAGAGAGCCGCCGGACCGGATTGGAGTCGGGGTTCACAGGCAACTGGAATGGCTGGCTACCTCTTCCAACTCCGCTTGGGTGGTTTCGGCCAGCTCCGGCAGGCTTCCACGCTGCCAGAGTTCGAATGCGATGCGGTCCATCTCGAGGTCTTCCAGGTCTGGGATTGCCTCGCTCTCGGGAACGTCGGCGACCGGCATATCTTGCAGTTCCATGGCATCCTTCCTTTGAGGGAGCGAGCCCGGGGCTCCTCCCGAAGAAATAGGAGCTTTGAGTCCGATTCCAGAGTATGATGAAGTCCGGTGACTGTCAATGACGGGCTTGGCCGGTAAGACCGCTTCTTTGGACGCGCTTGTGTCCGGGCTGACAATTGCGCCCGGAACACACGGACAGGTCGAAGTTTGCGCTCCGTTCACGGGAGCCGTCATCGGGTCGGTTCCCTTGGGGCACGGCGAAGATCTGGAAAGAGCCATTGGGGCGGCACGCGCCGCACAATCCGCTTGGGCTGCGCAACCCCACCGCGAGCGGGCGCGGATCTTCCTGCGGTTTCACGACCTGCTGCTCCAGCGCCAGGACGAGGTCCTGGACCTGATCCAGCTTGAAACCGGGAAGGCGCGCGCCCACGCGTTCGAAGAGGTCCTCGACACGGCGGTGGTGGCCCGCTACTATGCGCGGCGGGCAAAACGGTTCTTGCGGCCGCGTTGGCGGAAGGGCGCCCTACCGCTGTTGACGCACACGACCGAGGTGCGCGTGCCGGTAGGCGTGGTTGGGTTCATCACGCCCTGGAATTTTCCTCTAACGCTGGGAATCACCGACGCAATCGCCGCCCTGCTTGCGGGCAATACCGTGGTACTGAAACCCGACCTGCAAACCAGCTTCACGGCATTGTGGGCGGTGAACCTGCTGCGCGAGGCCGGTCTGCCCTCCGATGCCTTCTGCGTGGTCACCGGGGACGGGCCGGTGGCCGGGCAGGCGTTGGCGGACCGCGCGGACTACCTCATGTTTACGGGCAGCGGCCAGGTGGGTCGATCGATTGCCGCGAAGGCGGGTGCGCGGCTGGTGGGGTGCTCAGTCGAGCTGGGCGGAAAGAACCCCCTGATCGTCTTGGCGGATGCGGACCTCAAATCGGCGGCCGCCGGTGCCGTGCGCGCGTGCTTCGCCGGCGCCGGGCAGATCTGCATCTCCGCCGAGAGGGTCTACGTGCACCAGGCGGTGTACACGGATTTCCTGGAGATGTTTGCAGACCGGACGCGCGGAATCCGGCTGGGCGCCGCGT
>DATJYW010000114.1:0-47297 GCA_035499435.1 Candidatus Acidiferrales bacterium
CATTCGCAAGGCTCTGGGCGTCTATGCCAATCTGCGCCCGGTTCGCGCGTATGCGTCGCTACTGGATTCTTCGCCTCTGAAGAACCAACTGGTGGAAGGCACCGACATGATCATCGTCCGCGAACTGACGGGCGGGATCTATTACGGCACTCCGCGCGGCATCACGGAAAACGGCGCGGAAACGCGGGCGGTCAATACCATGACCTATACACGCGCGGAAATCGAGCGCGTTTCCCGCATGGCCTTCCACCTGGCGCGCGCGCGGCGTAAGAAAGTCACGTCCGTGGACAAGAGCAACGTGCTGGAGAATTCGCAGCTCTGGCGCAGGGTTGTGAGCGAGGTCGCCAAAGACTTTCCCGATATCGAGCTGGATCACCTCCTGGTGGACAACTGTGCCATGCAGTTGATCCTCAACCCGAAGCGGTTCGACGTGGTGCTCACCGAGAACATGTTCGGCGACATCCTGAGCGATGAGGGAGCCGTGCTGGCGGGGTCTATCGGCATGCTGCCTTCGGCTTCTATTGGAGACCGGCGGCCGAGCGGCGCCTGGGTCGGGCTGTATGAGCCGGTCCACGGGTCGGCGCCGGATATTGCCGGGCAGAACAAAGCCAATCCGCTGGGCGCGATCGGGTCGGTCGCGGCCATGCTGGCGTACAGTTTCAGTTTGAAGGAAGAAGCCGCCGCGGTGGAGCAGGCCATCGAAGCCGTGCTCGCGAGCGGCAGAGTGACCGCGGATCTGCGGCCTTCCGGCGCGCCCGCCACGACCGAACAGGTCGGGCAAGCGGTTTGCGCCGCGATCGGGTAGCGCGGGGACTTACCGGTCCCCGCGCGCCCAAACCAAGCCACCAGCCGTCAGCCATCAGCCAACCGCCGCACCGGCGTATGCTGAGAGTTGATGGCGGATTGCTGAAAGCTGTTCTTATGACCATCATCGAAAAACTCTGGAATTCGCACGTAGTGCACGAGCGCCCGGGTGCACCGACGCTGCTATTCATCGACTTGCACCTTGTCCACGAGGTGACGTCTCCGCAGGCGTTTCAGGGACTGCGCTACCGTGGGCTCGAGGTGCGGCGGCCGGATCTTACCATCGCGACGGCCGACCACAGCATTCCGACCACCGACCGGTCGCTGCCCATCGTGGATGAGGTTGCCGCCAAACAACTGGCGCAGCTCGAGACTAACTGCAAAGACTTCGGGATTCGCTGCCTCGGCGTGCACAGCGACCGGCAGGGCATCGTGCACGTGATCGGTCCCGAGCTCGGCCTCACGCAGCCAGGCATGACCGTCGTCTGCGGCGACAGCCACACCGCGACCCACGGGGCCTTTGGCGCGCTCGCGTTCGGCATCGGCACCAGCGAGGTCGAGCACGTGCTGGCCACGCAGTGCCTGCTGCAGCGGAAGTCGAAGACGTTTCAGGTGCGCGTGGATGGGCGGCTGAAGGCCGGCGTCACGGCCAAAGACATCATTTTGGCCCTGATCGCCCAAATCGGCGTCGGCGGCGGCACCGGCAGCGTATTCGAGTACACCGGCAGCGCCATCCGGGCTCTTTCGATGGAAGAGCGCATGACCGTGTGCAACATGTCGATCGAAGGCGGAGCGCGGGCAGGCCTGGTCGCGCCGGACGACACCACGTTCCAGTATCTGGCGGGACGTCCGCACGCGCCCAAGGGCGCGGCGTGGGATGCGGCGGTCGCACGCTGGAAGAAGCTTCCAACCGACGATGGCGCGGCGTACGACCGCTCGGTTAGCATCGACGCCGACGCGCTGGAGCCCATGATCACCTACGGCACCAATCCCGGGATGGGCGTGGCCATCACGCAGCCGCTCCCCGATCCGGCGGCGGTGGCCGATCCCATGGCGCGGGATTCCATTACCAAGGCACTGGCGTACATGGGCCTGGAAGGCGGCAAGCCGCTGGCAGGGCATCCGATCGACGTCGTGTTCATCGGTAGCTGCACCAACTCGCGAATCAGCGATCTGCGCTCGGCGGCCGCGGTATTGAAAGGACGCAAGGTCAGCCCGAAGGTTCGGGTGCTGGTCGTGCCCGGAAGCCAGGAGGTCAAGCGCCAGGCGATCGCCGAAGGGCTTCCGGAGATCTTCCAGGCGGCCGGCTGCGAATGGCGCGAGCCCGGGTGCTCCATGTGCATCGCCATGAATGGCGATCAGCTTTCGCCCGGCCAGTACAGCGTTTCCACCAGCAACCGGAATTTCGAAGGACGGCAGGGGAAAGGCGGCCGGACATTCCTGGCAAGCCCCCTCACCGCCGCCGCCAGTGCCATCGCAGGTTCGGTCGCCGATCCGAGGAGCCTCGCATGAAGCCGTTCACCAATTTCGAAAGCCGGATGGTGGTGCTGCCCATGAACAATGTGGACACCGACCAGATCATCCCGGCACGCTTCTTGAAAACGACGTCGAAGCACGGCCTCGATCAGCAGCTCTTCTACGACTGGCGGCAGGACCCGGATTTCGTCCTCAACCGGCCGGAGTCGAAAGGACGGCAGGTGCTGCTGGCAGGCGACAATTTCGGCTGCGGCAGCTCGCGCGAACACGCTCCCTGGGCGCTCACGCAGTGGGGTTTCCGTGCAGTGATCAGCACCAGTTTCGCGGATATCTTCAAGCAAAACTCACTGAAGAATTCGCTGCTGCCGATCGTGGTGCCGCCGGACGTCCACGCCGAGCTCTTCGCGGCCGCGCCCGATGCGGTGGTGAAGATCGATCTGCCGAACCAGGCGCTGACCACGCCTTCCGGCCGCTCGGTGCAATTCCCGGTGGACGCGTTTTCGAAGCACTGCCTGGTCAATGGGGTGGACGAGCTGGGATACATCCTGCAACAGGCGGCCGATATCGGGGCTTACGAAGCGTCGCACCCGGCACCGGTCAATACGCTGGGCTGATTCCCTGGGTTCCGTGGCCCTACACTGGTAGCGTGCCGATTTGCCGAGGCTCGTTCCGTGCTCTTCTGCTGTACGACATCGCGGAAGAGATCGATCTTGACGAGGTGCGCCGCATCCTGGGCGCGGCGCCGCCCGGGCGGTCGCCCGGGTTCAAACAACCGACGCCGGGCTATGTGCGTTTCGAACGTCCGCCGGTCGAGGAGCCGTGCGAGCCCATCCGGCTCGCAACCGGGGAGGTGGCTAACGTCGGGATCCGCTACTTCGACTACGGTGCGGTGAGTCTGGAGGCCGAGCTCCAGTTCGAGAGCGACTGGGCTGGGCTGATTGCTCTGGCCGACCGGTGGATCGAGGCGGGCGAGGTCGAGCAGCGCGCGCTGAAGCAGGTTCAGGCTTGCGTCGGGCGCGTGCGCCAGGCGCTCCGGAAACCCTATCCGGAGTGGCTCGACGAAGTCTACTACGTGGTGCTTCTGCAGGAAGTGGCGGAGCTCGGTGCCGCTCCGCTCACAGGTGCTAGGCTGATTGCCGACTACGGCCGCGAGATCAGCCAGGTGATCCGCGGTGAGAAGCTGCCGCTTTCCGAGGTCGAACAGCGCGAGGTGATGGCATCCAGCCTTTCCTACTACCCGACCGACCTGCTGGTAGTGGGCTGGCTGGCGGCGGTGGTCTACGACACGCCGGAGGGCGCTGCACCGTTGGTCCAACTGCTGGAGTACGCCAACACTCAGTTGCTCGAATTCCGCCGTTACGACGAGATCCTGACTGTAGTTCTGAAGGACGCCTACGCGGCGTTGGACCGCCGCGGAGGACTCTTCTCGCGCTGGCGGCTGGCCAGGGATGCCGCGCGCCTGAACCGGCTGCGGCTGGAAGTCACCGAGCTGGCCGAGCGCACCGACAACGCCATCAAATTCCTGAGCGACATGTTCTACGCGCGGGCATACCGGCTGGCGGCGGCGAAGGTCGGGGCCACCGACTATCGCACTCTGGTGGATGGCAAGCTGCGGACCGCCGGGGAGCTATATGAATTCATGGTGAACGAGTTTCGCGAGGCGCGGGGCTTTGTGCTGGAGCTGCTGGTGATCGTGATTCTGATCATCGAGCTGGTGCCGATCTTCCGGGGGAGGTGAAGCGCTTTTCGCACACATTTGTGCGACACTGAGGCATGAAAGGGAGCGAATTTCTGCGGAAGCTTCGGCGTCTTGCGCACAGCCGCGGGATGCGCTTCGAGTATGAGCCGGCCCACGGCCAAGGAGCCATGGCCGCGTTTGGTTCGGTGGTGCAGCCACCACTTTGAAGGACCCGAAGATGTTCACCTTTGCGTACCCCGCTGTTTTCAGGATTCAGAAGGACGGTCGGATTCTGGTCGGCTTCCCTGACTTTCCCACCGCGCACACGGATGGGACGGATACCAACGAAGCTATGGAGGAGGCGATCGACTGCCTCGGCAGCAGCATAGCTTTTTGCATGGCGGACAGGTTGGATGTGCCGAGGCCCTCTCCCGTGAAGCGCGGCCAGCGTGTTGTGCCAGTGCCGTTATGGATCGTGGGCAAGCTCGCTCTTCAGTGGGCGATTCGCGAAGCGGGCATCACTCAATCGGAGTTGGCGCGCCGGCTGAGGGTCCGTGAGACAGTGGTTCGCAGAATGTTGGATCCTGATCACGACACTCGACCCGAAAAACTACAGGCTGCGCTTGAAGCACTCGGCAAGCGAGTCGTCATGGCTTACGACGATGCCGCCTGATTGGAACATTGCGTTACTTCAACCGCAGACTGTTCGTCACCACCGTGACGCTGGATGCCGCCATGGCCGCCGAGGCGATCATCGGCGACAGCAGCCCCAGCGCGGCGAGCGGAATGCCGACCACGTTGTAGGCGAAGGCCCAGAAGAGGTTCTGGCGGATGATCCGCATCGTCCGGCGAGAGAGTTCAAGAGCCTCGGGTACGCCGTTGAGGTCGTCGCGCATCAGCGTGATGGCGCCGGCTTCCATTGCGATGTCGGTGCCCGCGCCCATGGCGATGCCGAGATCGGATTGCGCCAGAGCCGGAGCATCGTTGATGCCGTCGCCGGCCATGGCGACGCGCTTACCGGAAGCCTGTAGCTTCTTCACTCGGGCAACCTTGTCTTCCGGAAGCACCTCGGCTAGGACGTGATCGATTCCAGTTTCGTGGGCGACTGTCTCAGCGATCTCGCGACGGTCGCCGGTAATCATCCAGACGTCCAGCCCCATCTTACGGAGGCGCCGCACCGCTCCGGCAGCCTCGGGCTTGATCGCGTCGGCAATCTCGATGCTGCCCGCCGGCACTCCATCGATGGTCACTGTGATTCCCGGGCGTCCCACTACCACCTCGCGCCCGCCGATGCGCGCACGGACTCCGTGGCCGGCCCGAGCCGAGAACTCGGCAGGCTCTTCCAGCGCGAGGCCGCGCTCGCGCGCCGCTTCCACGATGGCTTTAGCCAGCGGGTGCTCGGAATAGCGCTCGGCGGAGGCCGTCAGCCGCAGCAAATCGTCAGAAATCGGGCCGGTGACGCGCGGTTTGCCCTGTGTAATCGTGCCCGTCTTGTCGAGCACCACGGTATCGACGCGATGCGCCATTTCGAGCGCTTCGCCGCCCTTGATCAGGATGCCTTGCTGGGCGCCGCGTCCCGTGCCCACCATGATCGCGGTCGGCGTGGCCAGTCCCAGGGCGCACGGGCAGGCGATGATCAGCACCGCAACGGCGTTCACCATCGCCGTTGCAAAAGGAGCGAACCAGAGCCACCAGACGAAGGTAATCAATGCGACCGCCAGCACGCTCAACGTGAAGTAGGCGCTCACCACGTCCGCCAGGCGCGCCACGGGAGCACGCGAGCCTTGGGCCTGCTTGACGAGTTCGATCATGCGCTGCAGAACCGTGCCGCGCCCGACCTTGGTGGCTTCGTAGCGCAAAGCGCCGGCACGATTGATCGTGCCCGCGAAGACAGGTGCGCCCGGCCCCTTCTCGACGGGCATGCTTTCGCCGGTGAGCATGGCTTCGTCCACCGCCGACTCACCGGCGGTCACGCGTCCATCGACGGCAATGCGCTCTCCCGGACGCACCACCAGGAGATCGCCCGGTTTGACTTCTTCGACGCTGATTTCGATTTCGGCGCCATCGCGGATCACGCGCGCAACCGGCGGCTGAAGATCCATGAGGCGGCGGATGGCTTCACCGGCGCGTCCGCGAGCGCGCGCCTCGAGTGTGCGGCCGAGCAGGATCAGGGTCACGATCACGGCCGCGGATTCGTAGTAGACTTCGTGACCGCCGCGCAGGGTCTGCCACAGTGAGTAAAGGAACGCCGCTCCTGTACCCAACGAAATGAGAGTGTTCATGTTGGCAGCGCGATGCACGGCGGCTTTCCAGGCGGCGACGTAAAACGGCGCGCCGGCATAGAAGATTACGGGCAGAGTCAGAGCCAACTGAATCCAAGCGGAATAGGCCACGTGCCACAAGCCGTGCGACATGCCCAGGACCACGACAGGCAGCGTGAGCACCGCGGAGATGGTCAACCTTCGGCGATATGCAGCCCCGGGTGCATCCTCGACGACTTCCCGTTCCGGGACGCCGTAGCCGAGGTCCTCGATGGCCCCGACAAAATCGCGCACCGCAGCGCGCGCCGGGTCGTATTCGACCGTTGCGGTGTTGGTGGCCAGGTTTACGTGAGCGCGCTCCACGCCGGCGGTGCCGGAGAGCGTACGCTCAATCGAACGCGCGCAGGCGGCGCACGTCATGCCGGAAACGGGAAGGTCCACGCGCTCCGGAGCCGCAGTCTTCATGCTGGAACTTCGTAGCCTAGCCTGCGGACGGCGTTGACAAGATCCTCGGGTTGGACCGCGGCGGCATCGTACTCGACGGTCGCGCTCCCGCCCTCGAGGTCCACCGTGACTTTCGAAACACCGGAGGTCGAAGACAGCCTCTTTTCCACCGTGCGTGCGCAACCGCCGCAGGTCATCCCGCGAACCTGCATCTTCAGTATCTGGGGCGCCATACTTATATGATGCACATAAGCACGCTGTCGGATTCCCGCGCGGAAATCAGCCGCGTGTCGCGATTTCCGCAGGACGCTTCGCGGGATCTATCCAGTCACTCTGGGAAACGAATCCATCCGGCTTGCGGCGCAAGGCAAATGCAGCCCGTTCGACCGCCCACGCGACCGCGAAACAAATCGTGAGGTCGGTGCAGGCATGGAATATCAGAAGGTGGCGCGCCATATCCAGGCAATCGCCGAGGCTCGACGCGATGAACTCTCCCGCCCCAAGGGCTGCGATTCCGAGGGCGAGCCATGCAAGGCGGCTCGAAACTGGAGAGGGGTGTCGCGCAGCCACCATCACGCAGCCTCCCGTAAACAGGACATACCACAACGGGAAATACCACGGCGCAAGGTGAAACAAACTCGAGCGCATATCGCTCCAGACGCAGAACGCGTCGGTGCGCGCCCGGGGCCCATAACCGTCCTCGATGCGAAAGTTGCCCAGGTTGTTGGGCCGCATGATCTGCTCCTCCCACAGTAGACTTTTGCGCACGAGGCGAAACGTCTGGGCCGGATGCCGCCAATACCAATCCAGCAACTTCGGTAAGCCGGTACGGGCGTAGAACTCCTCGGCAAATTGCGGGCTTCGCATGGGGCTGCCTGGCGTATAGGAGTTGGTGCGAAGATAGCGCGCCTCGTCCGGCCGGACGCCCAATGTCAGAAGATCGGGCATGGCGGCCGGGCCTACCGATCCGATCCGGCTGAACAGCAGGTTGAACATAGCCTGCCCTTTGTACGCCTGGTCCGCGGACTGGATCATGTACACACCGGCGCAGGCGACCATCGCCGCCATGCCGAGAGACGCCAGCTTGAAACCACTCGAACGAAGGCGGAAGCCGGAGACGGCCAGGAAGAGCGCCGGGAAAAAGAACCAAATGGCGTGCTGGGTTTTGGAAGTGACGAACCACAACGCCGCGACGAAGAAAATCGCAAGTTGTCCCATACCGGGCGCACTCGCCGCGCTGATCCAGACCGCGGCGCCCGCCATCAGGGCCAGGCCGCAGAAGGCCGCCGCGTCCATATAGAAAGAGTTCAGCAAGGCCGCATAGCACACATCGGTCAGCAGTAGAAGGGGGATGGCGCCAATGATGGCCTGGGCGGCCTTCGAGTGTTTCCGGTTCGCGGCCAGGAATGCTGCAAAGCCGGCCAGGCAAATCACGACGTGGACCGCTCCCAGCCACCGGATATCGAAGGGGGCTCCTTCGTGCGTCGCGCCCGCAAGATGAATCGCCAGCCAGCCAAGGACGGTTTCGCTGGAATGATATGGGCTGGCCCAGAACCGGCTCGCCGACCACACATAGTCCGGCTGAAAATAAGTGAAGGTGACCCGCGTGGCCTTGGGCCACAGGCAGAGCTGTCCCGCCACTCTGGGGAAGTCTCCGCTGTCGGCGATGCCGATGAAGCCCGGCAGGAAGAGCTGCCATACCAGGCTGCCGGCGAATATGCTAAACAACAGCGCGGACACCCAATTCTGTCGGATACGTCTCAATACCCCGCGATTCGACATCTTCATCTATTTTCGACGGAGCCTCCGCAGCCAACAACACGTGTTCATGCCTGATCTCGCGGGTTTGGTCGAAATGTCACCTTTCGGCATCCAAAAACAGGCCCCAAAAGCGGCCGTGCAATCATAAAGATGCACATATGATGCACGCGGATACCGCACTGGCGCAGCGCCTGGAACGGGCCGAGGCGGCGAATGCCCGCGGCTGTACCGCCATGCACCCGCAGGCTGCCTGGATTGAGATCGCCGGCGGATGCGCGGTATTTGCCGGGGCAGATTCGCCGCTGAGCCATGCGGTGGCCCTGGGGCTCGATGGCCCCGTGACGGAATCCGAGATTTGCGCGCTCGAAAGCTTCTTTCGGGCGCGAGGCTCGCAGCCCGCAATCGACCTTTGCCCGCTGGCACATCCGACTTTGATCGCCCTGCTTGGCCGGCGCGGCTATGGTGTCACCGAGCTCAACAACGTCCTCGTCAAGCGGATGGCCGGCACGGAAATCGTGCTGACGCCGCGTGTGCGCCGTGCCGTGCGCGGCAGCCCGGTGGATGAAACCGACCTCTGGAGCTACACCGTGGGGCGCGGGTTCTTCGAGCACACCGAGCTGACCACGGAAGAGATGGACGTGGGCCGGGCCATCTGTGCCATGCCGGGCGCGCTCTGCTATCTCGCCGCGACCGAAACCGGCGATCTCGCGGGCGGCGGCGCGCTCGCGGTTCAAGGCGGGCTGGCATTGCTCTTCGCCGACGGCACTATCGCCGGCCACCGGCGGCGCGGCTTCCACCGTGAGCTGATCTCCGCTCGGCTCAACGAGGCCTTGGCGCAGGGATGTGACCTGGCCACGGCGAGCACACTGCCCGGCAGCGTTTCGCAGCGGAACTACGAGCGGATGGGGTTCGAGGTCGTCTACACCCGGATTACGTTGACGCCGCCGCCCCACTGATCGCCGGCGTGATACCGGCCAGCCTCATCACCGCGACCATGGCCGGTTTCAGGAAGTAGGTCGGGAAGGCGAAATCGCGGTGGATCATCCCGTTGATCGCGGCCAGCAACTTCTCGTATTGGGCGTCGTCGGTGACGCCGGGGACATCGGTCGCGAGCTCTTTGAGGCCGGCGCAGAAATCCATGAAGTGCTGCCCGGCCAGGATGTAGGTCTGCACTAGAAGACGCTGCCCACGGACGTACGGCGGGTAACCCGTGGGCCATCGGTCGCCATTGGGGTTGCCATCGGTGGCGCGGTCGAAGGCGACCCAGTCGGGGTAGGTCGCGAATCTGTCCAGAAATGTCTGAGCCACGCTGTTGGCCGGCCCGATAACATCGGCCACCGCGCGCGTGAACCCTTCGTAGGCGGTTGGGCCGTCTGATGGGAGCCCGGTGAAGCGGGCGGCATCGGCTTCCAGCGTGACGCTCGGCGGCGTAGCCGGGGTCTGACCAAGCGCGGTCAGCATACGCGACGTTTCGGCGGAAGCATCGGCATTATTCACGTCCTGGAAGACGGCCTGCAAGAGGACGTGCAAATCGGTCACGCCCGCCGCGTGCTTCGAGTCCGCAATGAAGTAGAGGTCGGCCAATCGCTCTTTACCGAAGAGGCCGGAGACCGCTTTGAGTCCCACGGTGTCGCGGACCTGGAAGGTACGTCCGCCTGCGTACGAGACATCGGTGCGCTGAATGTAGTCTTCGACGCTGTGGTAGTGCAGTAGATCGAAGAGCTTGATGTCCAGGCCGGCACTCTGCACGTAGAGCCGCTCGACCATCGAGCGAGGGTCGAGTGTTACTCCGGGCAGGGTCACGGCCGTGGCATAGTCCCCGCGCATGGCGCAGTCCCAGGCGGCCAGGCCGTCGTTGTTGAAATCGAATTCGTAGATGAAGAGGGCCGCGTTGGCGGTTAACCGCGACTGCATGGCCTGGAGGGTGATCTGATGGCCGTCTGCCCTGGCGAGCAGCGCGTTGGCGCCGCTGTTGACCGCGTCCACCAGTGAGCCTGCGCTGGCCGAGAGTTTCGAGCCGAGCGCGGTGCCGGATTTGCCGGGGAATGCTCCAGCCACGGCCTTCTGGATTTCGCCCTGGAGCGTGGAGGCGTCAGTCTGGAACGTCGCGCCCGCGCCAAGCGTGATCCCCACGCTTTCGGTGGCCGAGACGCCGCGTGCCTCGCCGCGAAGCAGGTACAGGATTGCTCCATTCTGCCCGGCGCTGTTGCTCCGGCCCGCGATTACGCGGAAGGCTCCACTATGCTCGTATTGAAGCTTGAAGGCGGCGCCCACCTGGTAACTGGGTTTCGCCGAGATCACCCCTTGGCCCACCGCGCTGCTAAACGAGGCTGCAACCTCGCCGTTGCTGCGGCCGGCCAGGAAGAGCCCGGAAAATCCGTACGTGGCGCCGAAGCCCAATGCCAGTTTGCCGATGAATTCGAACTCGATGTAGTTCCCGTCGGGCATGGCGGCGACGCTCGCCTGCTGAAACGGCAGCGCAAAATGGGAGAAAGCCTGCACCAGGGCGTCGCTGAGTGTAGCCGATTCCGGCACCTTGCAATAGTTGCAGATACGGAACTTCGCCCCCGCCGAGACATCTCCGCTGATTCCGAAGGTGCCGTTGCTCCACTGCGCCCCGGCGTCGAGCGTCAGGCCGCATTCGAAGCCGATGGACAGGTAGTAGCACCCCGGCGCCGCGTTCACGGGTGTGTTGTCGTTGGCGACGTCGAGTTGGAAAAGCTCCTCTCCCGGCTTAATGAGTCCCAGCGAGCACGAGGCCTCCGGCTCTATCGAGAGCGTGATCCCGACAGCCTGGCTAACCTGCCAGCTTGGACCGACGTCGAAGCTGAAATCGCTGGAGATCGAGCCTGACGGTAGATCCGCGATCCGCGTGGGGAGGACGTTGAGCACGCGCGGGTCGAACCTCACCAGCGTGTCGATGCCGGGTTGCAGGCGTTTGGAGAGGTCGCCGTCGGCCGCGAGGTTGACGGCGCCGATGGTGCCTAGGCTGAGTTGGAGTGCCATAGAAGTCTTCCAGACAGTCTACGGCTTGAGACGTGTCGGACACAACAATCTAATTCACAAGTTCTGCCGCGCAACCCAAATATTCGATGGCTCGCTTGCGGACGGCGCCGGCCTCGAACGGCTGTCCGCGATTGGCGTAAGTCTGGGCAATGCTCCGCGAAGCCGCGCAAATGTCGCGGTGTACCAGGGGACAATCGGGATTGAGTGCGGACTGCCCGGCCTCGCGGCTGACCGCGCAGCCGGCGGGATCCATCTGCGCGTAAAGGTCCACGAGCTTGCCCAGAACAGGCCGGTTGGAATCCACCGTGTAGGATTCTTCCAGCGCGATGGCGGCGAGATGGAGATCGCCGGCCTGCTGGTAAGCGGCGGCGGCTTCCTCGAGCAGCTCCGGCGCGGCTTCCAGCGCCAGCCCGCGCTCGAACGCCGAAAGCGCGTGTCCCAGGTCGTTGAGCCGCATGTACGTGCGGCCCATTTCCAGGTACAGGCGGCTGGGCATCGCGCTGAGTCCCGGGCGGCCTCGGCGCGCGTTCTCTTCCCGGTAATTGGCATCGAAGGCGAGCTCGATTTTTTCGCTTCGGAGCACTGCGCCGAGTGACTTTCGATACCAGAACTCGGGTGTGGTCCCGGCGGAAGCCGTGCCCGCGGGATTCTTGGATGCGATCCGCTCACCCACTTCGCGATAGATCGTTCCGGCGTCCCGGTAGGCGCGGCCGGTGTTTTTGGAATCGGGGAGAGGGTCGAGGATGGCGAGCGCGCGATCGGCCTCGCGGATGGCCCGGTCCCAATCGTCGGAAGTGAGGAACGCCGTAGTAGTGGCCACGTTGATGTGCGTCTTGTAGCTGCCCGGAGCCGCTTCCACGCCGGTGCGCCAAAATCGGTGCTGGTCGAGCCAGTCGCCGTTGCGGGCATAGGTGCGAGCCAATAGCGCGATCAGGATCACCCCGGTGAGCGCCACGGCCGCGTTGCGGTTCCTGGCGAAGACCTGCCAACGCCACGCTGCCCACACGGCGATGGCCATCACGCCGATGGCGGGCAGGTAGAGGAAGCGCTCTCCCATCGGGGTGCCGATAATGACTGCCAGGTTCGAGACCGGCGCGAAGGTAATCGCCGCAAATGCGATCGCGAAAGACACGGCGGGGTGCCGGCGCCAACACCACAGCGCCAGGCCTGCCGCCGCAATGCAGCCCAGCAGGCAGCACACAGCCTGGACGTCGGCGCCGGGGGGAATCTCGTTGTACGAGTAGTCGTAGGAAAGCTGGGCGGGCCAAAGCAGGAGCAGGAGATACTTGCCGATGATCTTGATGGCCGTCAGCCGTGCCGTCCAGAAATCTGCGCCGAGCAGGGGATTGTCGGTGTACGCCGTCGGCAGAAAGGGCGAATTTGCTAGCACCCGTGCGCGGGCATAGAGGTATGCGGCGCAGGGAACAACCGCGGCGATGTAGCCGGCGGCACGCAGGCGCCATGAAACAGAGCCGCCGAAGGTGAGGTCCCAGGCCGCCAGGACACACATCGCCACTACGCCGCTCTCCTTGGCGAAAACTCCCGCGGAGGATGCCAAAACCACGCCCGCGATCCAGATGGCTCTCTGGCGGCCGCCGGAGGTGAGCGCGTTCCTATGGCAGAGTAGAGCGCCGAGCACGCCGAACGCGACCAGAAGATCGGCGCGCCCTACGATGTTGGTGACGGCTTCGGTATGCGCCGGGTGAAGGGCCCACAACGCGCTCAGAAGCGCCGCCCTCGGGGCGTGTGCGAAGATCGCCATCCCCAGCAGATACACCAGGCACGTGTTCGCCAGGTGCAGCAGCAGGTTGACCCAGTGGTAGCCTTCCGGGTTCGCGCTGTTGCCGAGGATCGCATAGTTGAACAGATAAGAGAGGGTCGTCAGGGGACGGTAGAGACCGGTGGTCGCAGTCTCCCAATACTGCTGCGTCAGAATGCGGTGCAACTGGACCGAAGAGAGCGAATGAACGCGCGGGTCCTTCAGAATGATCTCTTCGTTGTCCAGGAAGAACCCGACTCCGAAGGTATTGGAGTAGGCGAAGAATGCAAGCAGCAGGACGGCGGCCGGCAGCCATGCGGAATTGATCTTTTTCTCGGCTGCTTTGCCCTTCACGCTCCCCTGAATTTTAACAGGTTCCATTGCAAGCCCGGCTGGTTGCAGGGCAGTATTGCCAGAGGGAAGGGAAGCGTGTCCGGGCTACTTCAACTCCGGCGGCAGCGGAATCGTCACGTCGCCCGTGGCCGCCCATTCGGTGCCGCGACTCAGCGTGGCGATGAAGCCCGGGAGCTTCATGGCGTCGGCGTCGTGGCCCATGGCGGTGACGAAGACGCGCCCGGACCCGTAGTTCACCGTCCAGAGCATCGGCTGATCGAGACCCGCGCCGGGGATGGGCTGCTTCTCGCCCTGCCTGTATAGCTTGTGATCGTCCCAGGCCGTGGCCAGAACATGAAAACTCCCCTCGGGCTGCCACTTCAGATTGGCGTAGAGCTCGTCGTTGGCCTGCGGGAACGTGGTCTTCATGCCGCGAGTGATCGGATGGTTCTGATCCTTGATGGTGACGGTGTAATCGTGGCGCGCTGAGTGATGGCCGTTGTTCGGCCGCCAGTTGGCGCCGCAGAGCTTCTCGTAATCGCTCCAGCCATCGAAGGCGGCCATGGCGAAGTGGTAGATCACCACACCTTTTCCGCCACGGACATAGTTCAGCAGCGCGGCGTCGGTGCGTTCGCCCCAGCGGAGCTCGGGCTTGCGGCCGTCGTAATAACTCAGAACAACCACGTCGTAGGGTGCCAGCGTTTCCGCACCGGCCCCGCGGAATTCCTCGTCGACGCGAACTTCGAAGCGGCCGGTATCCTCCAGAAGTTTGCGAAGCACCGGAGTGGTGCCGTGCCAATCGTGGCTGGCGGTGTTCTGGCCGGTGATAATCAGGGCTTGCAGCTTGGGCTTGGGCGTCTGGGCGAACGCCAGCCATCCGGCCCCCGACAGGAGCGCGCAGACGGCGAGAGATTTCAGGCTCGTACCTCTCATGAAAGCGCGATTGTAGCGCTACTGCGGGGTGAGAATCTTGCCCCAGATGACCTGGTAGGCTTCCAGCTCGTTGTAGAGGTCTTTGCCTGCGCGAATGAAGACTCGCATGTTCGCCTTCAGGTCGGCGGCTTCGACCACCTGGCCGTCCTGGATGTAACGCGTGTCCTTCCGGAGTTGGATGGTGAGGTCGCCGGCTTCCCTGGTGTGAACCAGCAGGTGCTCCGCCGAGAGCCGGAAGACTACACCCGAGTAAGTCAGATTGCCCGTGCGCACCGTGTCAAGGTTGGGATTGTACGCACGCAGGCGGCCCTGCGTCAGCGGGCGAGGCGGCGGAGTTGGCTCGACCACATGAATGGTCCGGATATAGCGAAGCAGCGACCCGGGAACGCTGTCCGACACGACTTCGACCTGCTCGCCCGGCTGAATGCGCGCGGCGTCGATGAGATGGTCCTCGCGTTCCGCGTAAGTCTTGTGATCGAACCGATACCGCAGCACCTGGTTGTCGGCGGTCCGAATACTCAGCTCGCCGTCTGGCTTGGCTTCGCATTCCAGCACCACGCCGCGGACCAGCCCGGCGTTTTGGTGCGATTGCGAAAGGAGCAGCCCCGGAAACAAGAGCCAAACCCCGAGAGCGCGCATGCCTACACGGTAGCACTTCCGTTGCCGGACTGCGGCCGAAGGACAACTACAATCGTGCCGGCTGACCCGCCTGCAGACTAATGATGCGGACCTGCGTGCCGCTGCGTACTTTCACCTCGCGAGCTGCGGGAGAAAGCAGCACCGCGCGCGTCAGCCTGCCGGCTCTCCATTCGATGTCCACGGTGACGTTGCCGCGTGCTTTCAGGCCCCTGATGGAGCCGTCGGGCCATGCGGGCGGCAGGGCGGGCAGGAGATGAATCTCTCCCGCGTGCGATTGCAGCAGCATCTCCGCGATGCCGGCGGTCGCGCCGAAGTTGCCGTCGATCTGGAAGGGAGGATGGGCATCGAAGAGGTTGGAGTACACGCCGCCCCCGGGCCCGTAGTCGATCTGAGAGCCCTTGCCGACGATGTGCAGCAGGTTGCGCAGCAGCCTGTAAGCATGGCCGCCGTCCAATAGCCGCGCCCAGAAGTTGATGCGCCATGCCATGGCCCATCCGGTGGATTGGTCGCCGCGCGCCTTCAGGGTCACTTTCGCCGCTGCTGCGAGATCCGGGGTTGTCACGGGCGTTATCTGGCGTCCGGGATGGAGCGCGAACAGGTGCGAGGTGTGCCGGTGCTCGTCGCGGATGTCGTCGCGATCCTCGGGCCACTCCTGCAATTGGCCCCAGGCTCCGATCTTCGGCTTGAGAAGACGCGCGCGCATGGAACCGATTCTCGCGCGGTACTCCGCATCCACTCCCAGCGTCTCGGCAGCTTCGATGTAATTCGTGAACAGGTCCCACACGATCTCCTGGTCGTAAGTGACGCCTGGCTCCTCCGGGCCGTGCTCGGGCGACCAACCGTCCGGAGTAACCAGGGCTCCATCCGGCCGGGCCGTCAGGTGGTCTTCCCAGAACTCTGTAACCTCTTTCAGGATGGGGTACGCCGTCCGTCGCAGGAAATCCTCGTCTTGCGTAAACAGGTAGTGCTCCCAGAAGTGTTGTGCGTACCATGCGGACCCGGGCGGATTCCAGCGAAAGCTTCCGGCGCCGAAGATGTTGTTCTCGGTTTGTACGGTCCAGCCCCGCACGTTGCCGTAATGCTCCCGCGTCGCCTCCGCGCGAACTCCACGTAGGCTATCGACATAATCGAAGAAAGGAAGTACGCACTCCGGAAGGCTCGTCACTTCCGCCGGCCAGTAGTTCATCTGGATATTGATGTTGGAGTGATAATCGCTGCGCCAGGGCGGATTATTCGAGTTATTCCACAGCCCTTGAAGGTTCGCGGGCAGGCTGCCGGGACGGGACGAGGAGATGAGAAGATAGCGGCCATACTGAAAGAACAGCGCCTCCAGGCCCGGATCTTCGGCCCCCTTGTCGTAGCGGACAAGGCGCTCGTCGGTCGGGAGCGTCCCGCCGCCGCCGGTGGTTCCCAAATGCAGGGATACGCGCTCGAACAGGCGGCGGTAATCAGCCACGTGAGCGGCTTTGAGATCCGCCAAGGACTTCGCCGCTGCCGCTTTTGCCTGCGCGGCCGCACGCGGGCCGGGATTCTCGCCCTGCCAGGCCCGGGCCCGGTCCGGAACATAACTTGTCCCCGCGCCTGCAATCAGAGTTAGGGAGTCTGCGCCCGCGATGCGGGCCGAGTCGCCGGACAGGACCACCTTCCCGCCGGTGGCAACGATTCTTACGTGGGTTGCATAGGCAAGCCCGTTCTCTAGCTTTCCGGCGGCGACGAGACTATCGCCCTCCGCCCTGATCGCTGCACCGTGTCCGTCCACCAGTTTCAGCACACCGCTGTACTGCGCGGGTTTGTCGGACGTGAACCGGAATACCAGCACCTGGTCCGGAGCACTCGCGAAATATTCCCGTCGATACTTTGTTCCGTCGGCGGAATATTCGATTGCGTGAATCGCGGTTGAAAGGTCGAGTTGTCGGCGATAGCTCTGCGGGGTACCGTGGCTCAGCTCGAGATAAAGATCTCCCAGGTTTTGGTAACGGCCGGTATCTTTTTCGTCGCCGGTCCAGAGCGAATCTTCGTTAAGTTGCAGATGCTCGCTCTGCGCGCCGCCGAAGATCATGCAGCCTAGCCGGCCGTTTCCAATCGGCAGCGCCTGTGTCTGCCAGTCTGACGCCGCCTGGCGGTACCAAAGCACGAGATCCTGCGAACAGATACAACTTGTTACCGCAAAGGCGAAAAAAAGCGTGCGAATGGTTGGTCTCACATCCATCTCCACGTGCGAAAGGTCACATCGATGTCATAAGAAATTAGCTAAGGATGATTTTCAGAACTTATAATTTAACTTATGGCTGTGCACCTCGATCGACCGACACTGGAAGCAGCGCTGGTTGGCTATCAGCGGCAGCTCGAAGACATTCAGGGAAAAATATCGGAATTGCGCCGCCGCCTCGGTGGGCGGGCGCCCGCTGCGGCGGCTCCATCCGCTGCGCCGCGTCCGGCGAGGCGCCGTAGGCACAAGATGAGCGCGGAGGGAAGGGCACGCATCGCCGCCGCCCAGCGCGCGCGGTGGGCGAAGTTCAAAAAGAAGAAAGACGCGTGACCTCGCTTGTCGGTAGCGGGGCCGCCACACGGCAAAGTTTCGCGTTATTTCGGGTGACGGTTGGCAGCCTCGGCCGCCAGCTTCAATTCCCTGTTGGCTTGATCTAACAGCTCTTTGGCTTTCTGCGCGTGGCCTTGCATGTCGAACTCATTGGCCTCCTGAGCGGCCACGATTTTCTGCCACGCCTGCTCGCTTAGACGCTGCGCGGCAGCCAGGTTCGGATGGCGGCCCGGGGAGATGTTCTCTTTTGGACGTTGCGCGGTGGCGATGCCCCCAGCCAGGAGAGCCGAACCCAGCAGGAGTACGGAAAGTCGAGTTCTTGTCATGGCCGGTATTCTATGGTGACCCGCCGCCACATGCAAGACTGATCTTGGTTGGTGGAAAGAATTTAATTATTTCCGCCTCAACTCCACTGGCGATCGTTCGATCGATCCGTATTCCATTGCGGTGTGGGCTCGAAGTAGCCCGGCTCGAGCAGGTGCTGCTTGATCACCGCCTCGTTCAGCGTGATCCCGAGGCCTGGCTTGTCCGGCACCGTGATAAAGCCCTTGTTGACAATCGGCTTCTCCACGCCGTCCACCAGGTCGCTCCACCACGGGACGTCGACCGAGTGATTCTCCAGGACCAGGAAATTCTCCGTGGCTGCGGCGCAGTGCACGTTCGCCATGCATGAGACCGGGCTGCCCGCGAAGTGCATCGCCATGGGGACGCCGTACTCCTGCGCCCCGTCGCCGATTTTCTTCGTCTCCAGAATTCCGCCCGAAGTGGCCAGGTCCGGGTGGATGATATCGACGGCGTGATTGCGGCACAACTCCATGAAAGGCTCTTTGAGGTAGATATCTTCGCCGGTCAGGATCGGAATATCCACGGCGTCGGAGATCTTCTTCAGCAGGTCGGTGTACTGCCAGGGGATCATATCCTCCAGCCACGCCATGTTGTACTTCTCCAGCGCCTTGCCCAGCTTGATGCAACTGTTGACGCCGATGTGGCCGAAGTGGTCGGCGGAAAGCGGAATGTCGTAGCCCACCTGCTCGCGCACCGCCGCCACGAAGTCGCCCATCAATTGCGCGCCCTTTTCCGTGATTTCGATGCCCGTGAACATGTGCTGCACCCGCCCGCCCTGTGCCAGCGGAACGTCCGCGGGATGCGTCACCGCGCCCGGAACCTCCCCCACCAGGTCGACGCCGAGATCCATCTTGAGCCAGGTGAAACCCTGCTCCTTCCGGGCCTTCAGCCGCTGGCCGTAGACCTTGGGATCGTTCGACTCCGTAGTGTCCGCGTAGCAGCGGATTCTATCCCTGAATTTGCCGCCGAGCATCTGATAGACGGGCACGTTGTATGCCTTGCCCGCCAGGTCCCACAAGGCCATCTCGATCCCGCATACCCCGCCGCCCTGCCGGGCTGGTCCCCCGAATTGTTTGATCTTCCGGAACACCTTGTCGATGTTGCAGGGATTCTCGCCCAGGATGCGGCTTTTCAGCATGAGTGCGTAGTTCTTGCTGGCGCCGTCGCGGACTTCGCCGAGTCCGTAGATTCCCTGGTTGGTATCGATACGAATCAAGGGGCATGTCATGGGCGCGCGCGTGATCGTGGCAATGCGCAGGTCCGTGATCTTCAGGTCTGAAGGTTTCGAATTGGTATTGGTGTTCTGCGGCAGCGCGTCCAGGGTCTCGTCCGCCCAGAAGGCTGCGCCCAATCCCAGGGCGCCTTTCAGGAACGAACGTCTGCCCTTATGTGTCTTCATGTTTGATCTCCTTGCGTCGAGGCGTGGCGGCGTCAGGCCGCTATTCCTAAAAATACAGCTTCAGGGCGAGCTGTAGTTGACGCGGTGAATTGATCTGGCTGCCGGAACCCGTCAGCACGCCGAAGGTCTGGCTCTGCAGCTGGGTCGAGCCGGTGCCGAACCTCACACGGTTGAACACGTTGAATGCTTCCGCGCGGAACTCCAGGTGAAACGCTTCCTTGATCGGGAAGGAACGGGTGAGCGACAGGTTCTCGTTCAGGTTGGGGAACAGGCGCACTTTGGGATTGAAGCGCGTCTCGTTGCCGATTCCATTCAGCGCCGTGCCGCTGCCTTGGGTGGGGAACGGGCCGGTGCCGTAGGGCACGAAGAAGTGGTCGGCGCCCGGATCGAAGCCACCGCTCCAGCTCGGCTGCCAGCCGCTGTAAGACGTGACGTACGGCACCGAGCGTCCCGCTTGGCCGCTGGGATAGATCGGCAGCGTGTAGGAGCTGGACAAGCCTACCGGGGTTCCGGAATCATAGACCATAATTGATGCCACGCGCCAGTTCCCGATAATCCATGCCGCCGGTCCTGTCGACAGGTACTGGTGGCCCTTGCCAAAGGGGAGATCGTAAACGCCCGCGAACTTGAAATCGTGAGTAACGTCGAAAGCGCCGATCGACTTTTCCAGGCCCCGGTTGAAGAAGTCCGCCGCGTACCCTCCGGTGGAGAGGCCGGCGCCCGAGGAGCCCCAGGCAGTATCGGAGTCCGTCAATATCTTTGACAGCACGTACGAGGCCTGGATCGTCAGGCCGTGCGACATGCGCTTTTGGAACTTGGTGATCAGTGCGTGATAGGTCGAGTGCCCGCTGTGATCGCCCTGGCCCGCATACGTGTCGATGTAAGTGTACTGCGGGAACGGCCGCAATGCCTGGGCGACAGTCGCGCGCGAGCCCCACAGAGAATTGAAAGTGGGGAAGGGCGCCGTGATTCCCGCGGCGTTGGCCGTAGCCGAGCCGACTAGGCTGTTGAGCACGGTTATGCTTTGGGCGACCGTGCCGAAAGCCGTCAGATACTTCGGGTTGATCTGGTTGAACTGGAGCAGCTGCGTTTGCAGATGCTCGCCGATGACTCCGTTGTAGCCGGCCTCCAGCACAATCGAGCTTCCGACTTGCCGCTGGATCGAGAACGTGAAATTGTCGTAAGCAGGCAGCTTGGTGGTTTCGTTGCCCTGGAACCAGGCCACGCTCGTGCCATTGGACACCGAGGGATTGATAAACGGCGGCGCCGTCCAGGCGGGCATGCCTTGGTCCATCGTGAAGGTCGGGAAGATCCCGGTGCTGCTGTTGCTGAAGGTCTGGGTCAAGGTAAAGCCCATGTTGTGCGTCGAGCCGCTGACCGAAGCCAGCGCCCCGTAAGATCGCGAGTAAGATCCGCGGAACACCGTCTTGGAATCCTTGGAATAGGCGAACCCGATGTGCGGGCCGAAACCCTTGGCCCACAGGTCGGAGAGGCGGCGGCTTCCGACCCGTCCGGCGCCCGAGCCCGCGAACAGTACCGCGCCCGGAATATTGCCGGCGCCCGGATTGGGAGTGGTCGGGGAGAAGTCGCTCCAGCGGTCATCCAATCCCACCGGCGGCAGGTTCACGTCGTAGCGGAGGCCGAGGTTCAAAACCAGTTTGGAATTGACCCGCCAGTCGTCCTGGAAGTATCCGCCGAAATACCAGAACTGCTGCCCGATGAACCGGATGGTATCGATCTGCCCGCTGTCTGCCAGACCCAGCAGGAACGATGCGAACGCATTGCCGCCGGCGTTGGGGTTGGAACCGCCGGGCACGCCCGTCTCCTGGTAGCTGAAACCCACGCACCCCGAAATGCACTGCCTGCCAAATCCGTTGTAGTGGTTGATCTGGAACATTCCGCCGAATTTGAAGGTGTGCTTGCCGTGTACCCAGGTAAAGTCGTCGTTATAGGCGTAGACGGTGTTCTCGCTGCCGTTATCCGCCTGTCCGCCCCACGTGCTGTAGTTATTGCCCGTGCCGCCGGAAAACAGGTTGACCAGGTTGTCGTTGCAATCCGGCACGTTGGTCAGGCAGAACTTGCTCTGCCAGTTGCCGATGTATTCCTGCGGCGGCTTGTGGTCCTGCCGCCAGTTGTTGCCGCCGGCATAGAAATGGTTCAGTTTGGTCGGAGAGAACGTCCAGTCCCAGCTGAATCTCACCACGTCGGTCGCCTGCACCAGGTCGTTGTAATTCGTGTAAAGGCCGGGAAGCGTGGCCGGGCCATCCGCACCCGGTGTCTGATGTTCGCGATCATGCCCATAGTAGCCGGAGATCCTGTGCTTGCCATTGAAAATGTGGTCGCCTTTGATACTTTCCTTGTTTACCGGGTAAATCTGGGTCCCCGAGGTGACCAGGTAGTTGTTACTGACGTACGCCGCCGTGCCCGGAGCTCCACCGTTATTGGGTGCCAGGGTCCGGTCGCTCTGAAAGACGCTGAGCGCCTTGAGTGACGTCGCGCTGAACAGGTTTTTTGGGATGACGTTCCCTGGAAACACCGGCCGCGTATAGGATCCATCGGGATTTTGAGTCTGCGCCAGCGGATTGTAAATCGGAATCTGCACGCCCGCGGAGGTTACCCACTTGCTAAAGTCGCCGTTGTACATCTCCGGCGTGGGCACAGTGAATTGGGTCCCGTTGGCCCCGGTCCGGTTGCGGAATCCCTCGTACGAAAAGAAGAAGAACGACTTGTTGCGGCCGTTATAGACCTTGGGGATCCAGATCGGTCCGCCGATCACGGCCCCGAAGTCGTTCTGCTTGTAGATAGAGTTCGCTATCCCTGCCTGGTTGGAGAAGAAATTGTTCGCGTCCAAATCGTTGTTGCGCAGAAACTCATACGCCGATCCGTGAAACTGGTTCGTGCCCGATTTCGATACATAAGTCAGGTTGCCGCCTCCGGTATGTCCGAATTCGGCCTTGAAGCCGTTTACTTCGGAGGTGAACTGCTCGATGGCCTCGATGGAGGGCGAGTTGGACGCGACCCAACTCTTCGACAAGGCACGGCTGGTGTTGGTCGAGACGCCATCCAGCGAAGTTCCGTAGGACGCGGCTTGTCCGCCTCCCAGCATAAAACCGTTGTCTCCGCCAAGGTTCTTGGCATCGGGTGTTAGCGATGCCAGGTCGAACGGCGTCCGCACGGTCCCGCCCACCACAAGCGGCAGGTCGTTCACGAGCTTATTCTGGAGCGTCGTGGCCGATTTGGCGTCCTCGCTCTGTACCTGCACGGCGGAGGCAATCACTTCCACGGTCTGGTTCGCCGCGCCCACCTCCAACGTGGCATCCGCGCGCACTGTTTGCGATGCGTCGAGCGTAATGCCCGCCAGGTCGGAGGTTCGAAAGCCCTCCTTGGTGACGCGGACGGTGTACGTGCCCGGCTGCAAACTGGGAACGGTATATTCGCCGCTTTCATTGCTGACAGCCGTCAGCGAAACCTTGGTCGCCTGATTGACGACGGAGATCTTGGCGGACGGGACGATGGCGCCGGAGCTATCGTGGATAACTCCTGTGATGGTGCCGCGATCGGATTGGGCAAACGCGGCAAAAGACAACAAGAGCAGACAGCATGCTCGACGTAGGGACATGCGATACACCTCAGTGGCGAAGATTATATCCAATTGCGTGCACGCGCGGCAAACAAAATGCCCGACCGCGTTATTCGACGCGCAACTTCAGAATGGTGAGCGAATGCGCCGGGAATGTATAAGTGAAGCCGTTCCGCTCCGGCTCGACAGCGAGCGTTCGCATTACGGGTACAATTTGCTTGTCCCTGCCGAACGCGTGCGTGGCCTTCAAATCCGGGTGATTCATCTGCCACACCTCGGCATCCCTCCCCAGCGTGCCTTCCTGGCACTCGACGCGTGTCGCCAGGTCCTTGTCCTGGCTCCGGTTGAGCACGTTGACAAAGATCGCATGACCCCGCGGATCGTAGCTTGCCGATACGTCCAGGTACGGGATCGCCGGGGACGCCGGCCCCTGTCCGGTCCCGCCGCCACTCATCGTGTAAGTCGGGGACGAAACCCACGGGACCAGCGACAAATTGCCGCGCTGCTTGCCGTACTCGACGATCGGGAAGTACGTCGGCTGAAGATACAGTCCCTGCGTGTTGGTCATGATCGGCGCGATCACGTTGACCATTTGCGCCAGGTTGGCCATCTTGACCACGTCCGCGTGCCGGAAGAACGCGTTGAAGAACATGCCCATGGCCAGCGCGTCTTCGAAGTTGTAGACTTCTTCCAGCTTGCCTTCATTGTGCACCCGATACCAGACGTTCCACTCGTCATACGCGATGTAGATCGGGCGCGCGTTCGGACGCCCGCCCTGCACCTCGCGGATCAGTGCCGCGGTGGTGTCGATGTAGCGATCGATGTTGAGCTGCGATTGCCCGAGGAAGCGTTCCAGATCGTTTTGCTGGTCGCCGATGTAGGTGTGCAGCGAGATATAGTCCGCGTGATCGCGAAGAGCGGTCAGAACGGTCCGGTTCCAGAGCACCCAGTCGGCGCCGAAGTTGCTCGAGCCGCTGGCAACGAGCTTGATGGAGTGGTCCGCCGAACGCATGGCTTTGGCCGCCTCCAGCGCGAACTTGGCGTAATCCTCCGCGTTCTTGTGCCCAAGCTGCCACGGCCCGTCGATCTCGTTACCCAGCCCCCAATACTTCACGCCCCACGGCGCGTCGCGGCCATTCTTGCGGCGCTGGTCGGCCCAGTAGGTGTGGCGCGCCTCGTTGGTGTACTCCACCCACTGCCGCGCGTCTTCGATCGACCCCAGCCCCGCGTTGATGCAGATGTAGGGCGCCGCGCCGATTCGCTCGCAGTACTTGAGAAACTCGTCGGTGCCGAACCGGTTCGTCTCCAGGTCGTCCCAGGCGCCCTCGGGACGCGCCGGCCGCAGGTCTTTGGGTCCGATGCCGTCCTTCCAGTTGTACCCGGAAGCAAAATTGCCGCCCGGGTAGCGCAGCACCGAGACGCCCAGCTTCTTCACCGCGTCCATCACGTCTGTTCGGAAGCCGTCTTTGTCGGACAGGGGGCTGCCCTCTTCGTAGATGCCGCCGTAAATCATGCGGCCCAGGTGCTCCGCGAAGTTCCCGAACAGGAGCTTGTCCACTTCGCCGGCGCGCCGGTCGGTATCGATTTTGATGCGGGCCTGCTGTCCCAAAGCTACCCCAGCGAACAGGCATGCGGCCCAAAATCGTCTCATTGCCTCACCTCGCTCCACGCCATCACGTGATCCAGAGCCGCCAGAGTGGTCTTGTCGAGCTTCGCTCCGGGCGGGCGGATGTCGGCGCTGGCGATCGCGCCGCGGCGTCTCAGCACCTCTTTGCGGATCGCCATCCCGATGCCTTCCTGGAACTCGAAACGCATGAGCGGAACGAACGGGTAGAAGGCTTTCGCCGCTCCTTCGACGTCGCCGGCGTGAAACAGCTTGACGATCTTCACCAGGACCTCCGGGAAGGCGAACCCGGTCATCGCGCCGGTCGCTCCGGCCATCAGCTCTTCCAGGAGAAACACTCCGCCCAGCCCGCCGAAGATGCCAATGTCCATCCCCTGCGACGCCTCCCGGATGCGCGACGTCTTGAACGGAGTCGGCGGGTCCTCCAGCTTGATCGTATTCGCCGCCGGGATTTCCTTGGCGATTCGCACCAGAAGCCACGGCTCCATGGCGTACCCGGAAACCGGCGGATAGTCCTGCACCACGATCGGGATCTCGACCGCGGCGGCCACGCCCGCGAAGTGCCGCACCACGGCATCCGAGTTCAGTTTCGGCATGCGAGGCGGGGAAATCATCACCGCATCGGCTCCGGTGTCCTTGGCAAATCTCGTATATTCGATGCAGGTTCCCAGGCCGTCCGCCGTCGCGCCGGCAACCACCCGCACGCGTCCGTTGACGTGCCGCGCCACGGTCTCGAGCACCTGCACGCGCTCGGCATCGTTCATGCGCGCCACTTCGCTGGTCACCCCCAGCGCGGTGAGCCCGCTCACCCCGGCGCCGATGAACAGGTCCACAACGCGCTTCAGGGATTCGAGATCCAAATCGCCCGCCGCGGTAAACGGCGTGGGCAAAACCGAATATACGCCTTCCAGCTTCAACTCTCCTCCTGGTTCCTTTGCTACTGTATCTTGTAAACGCTTACTGCACAAGGAATGCTGCTATGTTCCGATACGCTGTTTTCCTCTTCGCCACGGCCGTCGCCGCCCAGCCGGTGCGCATCGCCATCGATGCGTCGGCCAAAATCGCCCCCTATCGCCCCATCACCTCGTATTTCGGCTACGACGAGCCCAACTACACCTACATGCTCAACGGCAGGAAGCTGATCGCTGAGTTAGCCGCGCTCAGCCCGGTGCCGGTCCAGATCCGCGCGCATCACCTGCTGGTCACCGGCGACGGCACGCCCGCGCTGAAATGGGGCTCCACCAATGCCTACACCGAAGACGCCAACGGCCGGCCCGTCTACGACTGGACCATCACGGACCGGATCTTCGACACCTACATCCAGGCCGGAGCGCGGCCCTTCGTCGAAATCGGATTCATGCCCCAGGCTCTTTCCACGAATCCCGAGCCGTATGTCGTCAACTGGCCCGCCAACACTGGCAAAGGCTGGAGCTATCCACCCAAGGACTACGCCAAGTGGGCCGAGCTGGTCCGCCAGTGGGTCCTGCACTGCGTCTCGCGCTACGGCCGCGCTGAGGTCGAGCAGTGGAGCTGGGAATTGTGGAACGAGCCCGACATCTCCTACTGGCGCGGCACGCCGGAAGAATACGACAAGTTGTACGACTATACCGCGCGTGCCGTGAAAGCCGCCCTGCCCGCCGCGAGGGTCGGCGGACCGGGCACCACCGGCGCCGGTGCGCCCAAGGCCGCGGAATTCCTGCGCCAGTTTCTCGATCACTGCGCCAAAAGCGGCGCGCCGCTCGATCTGATTACTTACCACGCCAAGGGCAGCCCGCGTATCGTCGACGGCCACGTGCAGATGGGCCTGCGCAAGAATATCGTCGACGTGCAGAAGGGCCTCGAGGTCATCGCGCAATTTCCGCAATACAAAAACTTGCCCATCGTGCTTACCGAGAGCGATCCCGAAGGATGCGCCGCCTGCTCGGCCCGCACCTATCCGCAGAACATCTACCGCAACGGCCTGATGTACCCGAGCTACACCGCCGCTGCCCTGCACAGTATGTTCGCGCTCACCGACCGCTATCACGCCAACCTGGCCGGCATGCTCACCTGGGCGTTCGAATTCGAAGGCCAGCCTTACTTTGATGGATTCCGCACGCTGGCGACGAACGGCATCGACAAGCCGATCCTGAACCTGTTCCGCATGGTCGGTATGCTCCAGGGCGACCGCGTGAACGTGGAAAGCACCGGCGCAGTTCCGCTGGACAAGCTGCTCGCGGACGGAGTACACGAGAACTCGGACGTGAACGCCCTCGCCACCGCCTCCGGCCACGAGATCGCTGCGCTGGTGTGGAATTATCATGACGACGAGCTTGCCGCGCCCGCCGCCGCCGTGCACCTGGAATTCCGAGGCGTTCCGTCGCAAGTCCAGGTGCAGCACTACCGCATCGACAACGACCACTCGAACGCGTACACCGTATGGAAGCAGATGGGCAGTCCGCAGCAGCCGGCGCCCGGGCAGTACGCGACGCTGGAAGCAGCCGGCCAGTTGCAGCTCCTGACGTCGCCCCAGTGGCGCCACGCGACGAACGGTACGCTCAGCCTCGATTTCGACCTTCCCCGGCAGGCGGTCTCGCTCGTGCGCCTGACCTGGTAGGCTCAGGCGGTTTTCACATCAGCAACGTCTTCGAGGCCTCGCTCGCGGATCTCCTGCTCCCTCATCAGGAACTTCTGCACTTTCCTGGTCACCGTCATCGGGAAGCCATCCACGAATCGGACGAACTGCGGAATCTTGAAGTAAGCGATCTTCCCTTTGCAGAATGCCTGGATCTCTTCGGCTGTGGCCTCTTCGCCGGGCTTCAGTTGGATCCAGGCCAGCACCGTCTCGCCCAGCCGCGCATCGGGCAGCCCGATCACGTGAACGTCGGCCACCTTGGGGTGCGTGTGCAGGAAATCCTCCACCTCGCGCGGGTAGATGTTCTCGCCGCCGCGGATGATCGTGTCCTTGGCGCGTCCCTTGAAGCTGAAGTATCCGTCGGCGTGCATCACCGCAAGGTCTCCGGTGTGCAGCCAGCCCTCACCATCGATCGCGTCCGCAGTCGATTCCGGATCGTCGTCGTAGCCCTTCATCACCAGGTAGCCGCGAGTGCAAAGTTCGCCCTGCGCGCCGACCGGCAGCCGCTCGCCGGTCTCCGGATGCACGATCTGCACTTCGGTATTGCACAACGCCGCGCCGATGCTCGTCACGCGGACCTCCAGCGGATCGTCCACCTGCGACATGGTGATCACGGGCGAGGATTCGGTCTGGCCGTACGCGATGGTCATCTCCGCGCAGTGCATCTGCCCCGCCACTTGCCGCATCACCTCGATGGGACAAGGCGAGCCTGCCATTACGCCGGTGCGTAGCGAGCTCAGGTCGAACTGCGCGAAGTCCGGGTGATTCAATTCCGCGATGAACATGGTCGGCACCCCGTAGAGCGCCGTTGCCCGCTCGCGCTCCACGGCGGCGAGCGTGGCAAGCGGGTCGAACTGCGGCGCGGGCAGGATCAGTGCGGCGCCTGTCACCACCGAGACCATGCAGCCGATCACCGAGCCGAAACAATGGTAGAGAGGAACCGGTGCGCAGATCCGGTCCTCGGCGGTGGCGCGCAGTGCGCGCGAGATGGCCATGCCGTTGTTCACCAGGTTGCGATGCGTCAGTAGCACGCCCTTGGGCGAACCCGTCGTGCCGGAGGTGTATTGGATATTGGCAATATCGCCCGGCATTGCCGCATTGCCCTCGAAATCCCGTCCCGACTCCAGCATCGCGTCCCAGGAGCCCTCGCCGAGCCAGACAACATGATCCAGCGGCAACTCTTCGCCGTCGCGCGATTCGCGCAGGATCTCGCGGTAATTCGCGCGGGCATCGTGGTCGTGCAAAAATACCGCGCGAATATGCGATTTGCGCAAGACGTACCGCAGCTCGTGCGACCGGTAAGCGGGGTTCACGTTCACCAGCACCATCCCGGCGCGCGCCGTGGCGTATTGCAGCAGCACCCACTCCGCGCAGTTGCTGGCCCACGCGCCCACACGGTCTCCGGGAGCCAGCCCCAGTCCGGCCAGGCCGCGTGCCACGCGGGTCACCTCGTCATCGAGCGTGCGCCAGGTATACCGCGCATTCTGCTGGGACACGATGAGCGCATCGTGCTCCGGGTATGCGGCCGCCGAATCGGCCAGCGCCTGAGACAGGGTCTTCTCCAGGAGCGGCACGTCCGGACCGCGGGTATAGCTCATCGCAGCCAAGGAAACAGTGTACCGCCGTAATGTTCAACCTGCAGATAGCTAACCGCAAGAGTGTGGGGCGGGTCAATCCCGGCCGCAGCCGCATTTTAATGTAGAATCTACCTGAGTTTCCGTGGTTACCAGGCGCCATGCCGGCCGGGCAAGTAAGTGTCTCCTGCTTACCTTCACTCTGCTGTCCCCTTCCGCCCCAGCCCAGGCGCCCGCCAGGATCGACCCCCGTGCCGAAGTCGCCGCCGCCTTGTATGCAGCTTCCGCCACCCAGGCTGCCGCCGAGAGAGTGGCCAACGAAACCATCAAGTCCCAGCGCGCGCGCATCGAGAAATTGCGCGCTCAACTCACGGACTCTCAGGCCGAATCGGCCCGGCGGAAAGAGGAGAGCGCTCAACTGCGCGAAGACCTCGCCGCCCGCGAAGAGGCCTATGTCGCCGATCTCGCCAAGGCCGACCGCGCGTATGCCGAGGAGATCGCCGTCTTCCGCTCGGCGGTGCAGGACATCGCGTCCACCCCCGAGGGCGCTGCCGCTCTGGCGCGCTTCAATGCCGGCGATGAACCCGGCGCACTCGCCATTCTGGATGATCTCCGTCGCGCCCGCGATGCGGCGCGCCAAAAGCGGGCCGAAATCGAAAGCGCGGCCGAAGCGCGGCGGATCGCTGCCCTGGCCCTGGAGGCCAGGATCAAGGGCAAGCAGACCACGGCCCAGGTGGCCGCTCGCTACGAGGAAGTGACGCGGCTCGACCCCGGCGTGCATTGGGACTGGATCGAACTCGCGCGCCTCTACCGGGATGCGGGAAGGCTCGCCGATGCGAAGCGTGCAGCCGGCCGTGCCGCCGAAACTGCGGCGAATGAACGCGACCGCATGGCTGCGGCGCTGGAACTGGGCGATGTGCTGGTGGCGCAAGGCGATGGGCCTGGGGCGTTGGCGGAGTACCGCCAGGGGTTGGCGATCCTAGAAACTCTGGCGGCGCGGGACCCGGCGAACCCACAATGGCAGCGCGACCTGTCGGTCAACCACCTGTCGGTCGGCGACATGCTGGCGGCGCAAGGCGATGAGGCTGGGGCGTTGGCGGAGTTCCGCAAGGCGCTGGCGATCACGGACGCGTTGGCGGCGCGGGACCCGGCCAACACGCAATGGCAGCGCGACCTTTCGCTCAGCCGTGACAGGATCGGCAACGTGCTGGTGAAGCAAGGCGATGGGCTTGGGGCGTTGACCGAGTACCGCAAGGCGCTGGCGATCCGCGAGACTCTGGCGGCGCGGGACCCGGCCAACACCGAATGGCAGCGCGACCTTTCGATCAGCCATGACAACATCGGCAGTGTGCTGCTGGTGCAAGGGGATGGGGCTGGGGCGTTGGCGGAGTACCGCAGGGAACTCGCGATCGTGGACGCGATGGCGGCGCGGGACCCGGCCAACACCCGATGGCAGGGCGACCTTTTGATCAGCCATGACAAGATCGGCGACGTGCTGGTGGTGCAAGGCGACAGGGCTGGGGCAGCCGCGGAGTACCGCAAGGGGCTCGCGATCGCGGAGGTGCTGGCGGCGCGGGACCCGGCCAACACGCAATGGCAGTGGGATCTCTCGCTCAGCCACGAGAGAATCGGCAACGTGTTAGTGGCCCAAAGCGATGGGGCTGGGGCGTTGGCGGAGTACCGCAAGGCGTTGGCGATCCGCGAAACGTTGGCAGCGCGAGACCCTGCCAACACGGAATGGCAGCGCGATCTCTCGGTCAGCCACGACAAGGTCGGCAACGTGCTGGTGGCGCAAGGGGATGGGGCTGGGGCGTTGGCGGCGTACCGCCGGGGCCTCGCAATCGCGGAGGCGCTGGCAGCACGGGACCCGGCCAACACGGAATGGCAGCGTGACCTCTCGGTCAGCCACAACAAGGTAGCCGACGCGTTGCGGGTGGCGCAAGCCGATGGGTCTGGGGCGTTGGCGGAGTACCGTGAGGGGCTGGCGATCGCGGAGAGGTTGGCGGCGCGGGACCCGGCCAACACGGAATGGCAGCGCGATCTCTCGGTCAGCCACGAGATGATCGGCAACGTCTTGGTGGCGCAAGGCGATGGGTCTGGGGCGTTGGCGGAGTACCGTAAGGGGCTGGCGATCGCGGAGAGATTGGCGGCGCTGGACCCGGCCAACACGGAATGGCAGCGCGACCTGATCTTGAGTCTTGCCAGGATTACCTTGGCCGACGGCGACAAGAGCTACGCCCGGCGCGCCCTTACCCTCGCCCTCGAGATGCAGCGCCGCGGCACCCTCCCGCCGGGCGACGCTCCCAGGATCGAGGCCCTGAAGCGGCTCGCCGGCCAATGAGCCACATCTTCATCTCCTACAAGCGCGAGGACTCCACGCGCGTAGCGCGCCTGGTGCATGCGCTCGAAGCCGCAAAACTCCCGGTCTGGTGGGACGGCGTCCTCACCGCCGGAGACGATTGGCCCAGCCGGATCGCCACTGCTCTCGACACCGCCAAGTGCGTGATCGTGGTCTGGTCCCGTGAGAGCGTCGGATCGGCCGGCGGCTTCGTCCGCGACGAAGCGCGCCGTGCCCTGCGCCGTGGGGTGCTGGTACCCGTGCTCATCGACCCCGTGGAACCGCCCCTCGGGTTCGGCGAGGTTCAGGCCATCGACCTGACCCACTGGAACGGCAAGCCCCGCGACCCCAGCTTCGTTGACCTCAAAGATGCCTGCGCTGCCAGGCTCGAAGGTCGCGCCGCTGCGCCCGCAACCGGCCGCATGAAGCGGCTGAAGCGCCGTCTCGCCTACGGCAGCCTGGGTAGCGCGGCCACCATTTCGGCCATCGTTTTCGGACTCAACCTGTTCCGTATTCAAGACCACGTCTGCGGCATTGCGCCGCTTCAGCCCGGCCTCTCCGACGCTTGCGGCGCGCTCGGATTAGGCGGCAGGCCGGCCAAGGCCGAACGCATCTCGTGGGAAAACCGTCCTCCCGGGAGTTGCGAAGCGCTGAGCAGCCACATCCAGCGCTTCCCCGATGGGGTCTACCGCGATCGGGCCGCCGGCATGCTCGCCGCCCCGCACATCGTCCAGGCCGGCGCGTGGAATCCGGTCACCCAGCGCCTGGAGTTATTTGTCCCGCAGGACGGCGCTCCTGGCGCCAACCGGGCCGCCGCCCAAACCGCGGCATTGGCCCGCGCGCAGGCAAAGGCCGGAAGCCTGTGCAATGGCTTCGCCGCGACTGGATCCTACCGCGTCAAATCGGCCGCCGCCGACGTCAAACTCAAGTGCAACCCGGCTCAAGGCGGTTTCGTGTGCGAGAGTGCCGGCCAAGCTGTGTGCCAGTTGGAAAGGCTCGACTCCCAGGAGCAGCGCACTTGCGGCAACCAGCCTTAAACGCCGTTTATTTCCGGTCGCTCACTGTTTGCGAAACGCGAGGCGGAATGCCTGTCTTACCCTGCGAGATCGCCTTTATTGGGCGTTGAAATGCCCCCGGATCGCGATCGTAATCCTCACGTCGGCGCGCCCCGATAGTCCGCTCGCCGCCTCGTCGAACTTGGCGCGATCGAGTTTCTGAAGTGCCTCGACATCCTGCGGCCCTAATTGGTATTGTTTCGCTACCCCGTGAGGATCTTTGAAGACATGGTCCCTCAGCTTGGGGTCCACCAGCGCGCGCCCCAGCAGTTCCATCAGTCCGTGACCCGCGGGTTTGTCGTCTTGCGTAGCCATCGAATTACCTCCTTTATGCACTTATCTCCAATGTTCGACTCTGCTCTGAGCTCGACGTCTCCGTTCGCAAGTTCGCGGCGAAACGAATCGCCAGCTCTGCGTCGGCGGCTTTGATATCGGTGATCTCTCCGCCGGTAAGGTCCAGCAGCGAATCCAGCCGATTCCGGCCCAGGGCCTGCTCCAACGCAGACATCAACCGGGCCTTCGTGCGGTCTGCAAAAAAGACTCTCCTCGCGGCGCGTACCGCCAATGCCCGCTCTTTTCGCGAAAGGTGCCCTTTGGCCTCGAGCGTTTCGGTCCAGTACTCGATATTCACCATCGGCACGCTGCACGGCGCGCCATCCAGGGGCGAGTATGCCAGCGCCACGTCGTCTTCCCGGCGCACTGCCGCGGCTGCAAACCGTTCGTAAATCCACCCGACGCCGATCATGCCGCATGGCGCCATCTCCGCTGCGCGCAGCGCACCCATGCTGGCCGCCCCAATCACGACCTTGCCCCGATCCAGCACTTGCAGAATCTCCTTCGGCGAAACCGACAGGCTCTGTGAAAACTCGCCGTCGAGGATGACATAAACTTCGTACCCGCCGTTCGATTCCAGATCCCCCCTGCGAATGGGCGGCGCGATATCGGCGTCCGTAATCTCATTCAGCCTTGTACGGCTGAGGGAGGGACCACAATAGATGATGGTTCTCATGAGCATGGCACCGCCTCACAACACACGCAACAACGGCGCATCGTTTCGCTGCCTTACCAGCGCGGCTCCACGCTGTCCGGCGGGAGGCTGGGGTTCCGGCGGGTGCGCTGCCAGGCGCCTCCTGCGGAACGCACCCAGCGCCAGCCCCACTCCGATTCGCGCGCAATCGTCTCCCGCGCCGCTCAGTAACTCGGCCTCCATAACTTCGTCCTCGCCGTCGAAGAGCCCGAATACCCGCGAATCCAGGAATGCCCTCCCCAACGTGGCGTTCAGGGACTTCAGCACGCTCTCCAGCAACGCGCGCTTCTCCTCCTTGTCCGGGGTCGGAAATGTGTGGAAGCCGGGAAACAAAGATGCGTTCCTGTCGATGATCGCGCGAACCGCCGCGGCGCGCTCGTCCAGCATCACGCCCGGCAGAAGCAGCCAATGCGCATCGTCGGCCTCCGGCGGCAGCAGCCCCCCCTCGAATTCCTGAAGAACCGGCGAGCTGGGCAGCGGGCTCAGCATATGCAACTGGACATTCACTCGCGGAGCGAACTTCGAGGCTTCGGCCGCCATGGCCAGCGTCAGGCGAAAATCGTCGAGAGTCTCGTAGGGATAGCCCCAGATGAACGACGCTTCGATAAACGGAAAGTGCCGCGCGGAGATCTCCAGAGTCGGCAGAATGCTGTCCGGGTCGAGTTCCTTCAGCGCCCGTTTCAGGATCCTGGGCGACCCCGAATCGATGCCGTAGAAAATGGACCTGCATCCCGCCTCTGCCATCAGGGCGATCAGGTCTTCGGACATCAGGTTGATCCGTCCAAAGCACCCCCATTCCATGCCGACGCGCCACTCCAGGAGAAGTTCGCAAAACGCGCGAACCCGCTCCCGATTCAGCACGAACGTGTCGTCGGCGATCGCCACTCCCTTGCGCCCATAGCGGTCGCGCAACAGAATCATTTCCTCCACCGTGCTCACGATGTCGCGGTACACGGCCTTCCGGCCCCACAACGGGGCTACGTCGCAGAACGAGCAGCGATACGGACATCCCCGCGTCGTGATGATCCGGGCCGTCGAATAGTGGGACCAATCCAGCAGGTGATAGGCCGGAATCATTTCGGACGGTAACTCCGCGATCCGGGCCCGCGGTCCGCCATCCGTAATGCCATCGCCGTTCCGGTAAACCATCCCGGCGATGCCGCCGCCTCGAAAATGCCCGTCCGCGGAACAGGCATAAGCGGCCGCCCACTCGCCGATCGTTGCCTCGCCTTCCCCCATCACGATCGCATCCAGGGCCGGGTAGGTCCGGAGAAGTTCGAATGCGCCGGCCGTGGGTCCCGGTCCCCCGAGCAGAATGTAAGTACCCGGCTGCTCCGCCTTGATCCGCTCCGCTGCTCCGATCACGACGGGAAGCATGTCGACGAAGCAGGAAATCATGACCACGCGGGCGTGATCCCGCAGAAACTCCACAATCAGCTCCGGGTCGAATGCATTGGCATCGGCGAAGCGCTGGTAATCGCGGAAATCCACGCTCCACCCGGCCCTCTCCAGCGCGGATGCGATGTAGAGCGGACCCAGCGGCGGCTCGATTTTGCTGTCCTCGCCCAGCGTGGCGCTCAGCAGAGTGGCCCGGCTCTCCATTTACAGCCCCCTGGCGATGCGCGGCCCGAACGTGCCCCGTCCGGTATGCAGGTGAAAAACCGTCCAAGTCTCCGCCAGGGGGATCACCACGCGAACCACCGGGATGCCCACCTCGGGGTGCGTCAGATCGAGAGCCACCACCTGGTTGATTCCGTACTCCGGCAAACGTCCGAGTATTAGGTCCACGTCCTCGTCGATGTGGTCGTGCCGGTAAGTGGGAATCTCCTCGAACGAGATCGGTTCGCCCGTTTCCATCAGTTCCGCCACATTGACGGCGGGCCTTGCGCGAAGAACTTCGGCGAGGTCTTCCCGGCCGCCTTGAATCAGGGTGACGCGGCTCTGCGCCGCTTCGGTGATCGCCCGCAGCAGCGCCACCCGCGAATCCGGATGAGCCCCGCAGCCTCCAAAGGCCGTGTCGGTTCCGTCCATGCGCCGCTCCACGATCGTGCAGTCGATGGTCGCGATGCCCGCTGTAGACGTCAGGTCGCGCAGAAAAATCCGCAGCCCCGCGCGCTCGATTCGCGCGATCAGGGGGATCGCTCTTCGCGGCAGGCGCTCCAGCGAAATCGGCCGCGGCCCGGCGCTCGAGGCGGCCGGGGCGAGGCCAAGCAGGCCCCGGACCGCCGGTCCGATCTGGGCTTTGGCGGTGGCAATCGCCTCCGCATCCCGCTCCACAATTTCACAAAGCGCATGGCACAAGGCTTCCAGCCGCGTATTGCCGGACGCCAGGCCGTTGGTGCTCGCATAAAACAACACCGGTGCGCGCTCGGGCTTGTAAGGGCACACCACGGCATTCAGCGGCACCAGGGTTTCGCATGAGTTGATCAGGTCGTATCCGCAAACCCATTCGAGGCTCAAATCGTCCGCGTAGTCGCGGACCATGGGCACGATGATCTCGTCCGGCTTCACGCACGCGAACGACTGCCGCAGCCGGTCATACGACCCGGTAATCACCTCGAACCCGCAGCTTTCACCTGCGTGCCGCTCGATCGCTTCCATAAGCGCCCCGGCGTGGGCGTCGGCGCGGGTGGTCCCCTTGCCGTTGTAGTAGGAGATGCCCGGGTCGAGGTCGCGTGGCCGCACGCTCATATAATTCGGAATTCCGATACGATCCAGATCGGTCACTTCCGAAACGGTAGTGATGCCGGCACGATCCAAAACCGCTGTAGCCCGGCGAATCGTCTCCTGCGGCTCGATGCAGCGTACGACGCCTTTGCTGGAATACTTCGCCAGCTTACCGGTAAGCCAGTATTCTCTTGTGTTTTGCGATTGCACGGCGAACATACGAATCGAACCCTCTGCCGGACCGGCTGCTAGCCCCTCCCGGCGCCCTTGGACTGGCGCCGCAGACTGATTAATCACCCAGCAGCAATATTACTGAAAAGATGCTTCTGCCAACAGCGCATTAACCAGGGCCCTGTGCGAACGCACACGATGTTACGCTTGGCGGCCTTGTTTACGAATGGCCGGGCCAGGGAACCAGGGTAACGCCGCAATCGCGCGAATCGCGCGGCCCCGTCTTGAACCCCGCCTGATTTTGGAGTACCCTCCGCAGCAGGAAAAGCTGCACGAATGCCCGCGGGCGAGTTTGAGGGCACAGAGCGCTACCTGATTCAACGCCGGCTGGGGCGCGGCGGGTACGGTGTTGTCTACGAGGCGTACGATCGCCGTCAGAACACACTTGTCGCTCTCAAAACCCTCCATCGCGCAGGCGCAGACGCCCTCTACCGTTTCAAGCGCGAGTTTCGCGCCCTGGCGGACATCCATCATCCGAACCTGGTGGCGCTCTATGACCTCGTCTCCGAGGGCGAGCACTGGTTCTTCACCATGGAATTGCTCGCCGGCGTGGACTTTCTCACTTGGGTCATGCGTCCTCCGCCGCGATCTGCCGAGAGCCCCGGCGTGGGTTCGCCATACCCCGAGAGCCAGCCGACGGTGCCTCTTTCTGAGACAAAAACCACCACAACGCCTCAGGTGGACTCGCCCGGAGCCGTCACCGGCCAGGCCGAGCCATCCATCGGCCCGCGCACGCCACGCACTCTGGATCAGTCGCGCCTGCGCACGGCGGCACGGCAGCTCGCCGAGGGCATCGCGGAGCTGCACCGCGCGGGCACGTTGCACCGCGACCTCAAGCCCTCCAACGTGCTGGTCACCCCGCAAGGACGCGTAGTGATTTTGGATTTCGGCCTGATCGCGGAGATGTCAGTCGAAGGATCGACCTCCGGCAACCCCCTTGCCGGTACGCCGGCCTACATGGCGCCCGAACAGGCGGAGGGTCAGCCCGCGGCAGATGCCGCCGACTGGTACGCGTTCGGCGTCATGTTGTTTGAAGCGCTCACTGGACGGCGCCCGTTCGACGGTTCCGCCGCCGAAGTGATCGCCCGAAAACAGCGGTCGGATGCTCCCAGCCCCTCCTCGCTCGCCACAGGTATCCCTCCCGATCTCGAGGCGCTCTGCGTCGACCTGTTGCAGCGAGAGGCCGCGAAACGTCCCGGCGGAGCCGAAGTATTGCGCCGCCTTGGCGCGGCCGCGCACCTTGGCCCCGCTCCCGCCAAACGAATTGGATTTGTGGGCAGGGAGCGCGAGCTCGGCGCCTTGCACGAAGCATTGGAACGTACACGAGAAGGAGCGGCCGCGGTGGTGCTGCTGCATGGCGCCTCGGGAATCGGCAAGAGCGCCCTGGTGAATCATTTCCTGGACGGGATTCGCCGCCGGGCTGAGGTGCTTCCCCTGGCCGGCAGGTGTCTCGAGCGCGAAAGCGTGCCCTACAGGGCTTTCGACAGTGTAATCGACCTGCTGTCCCGGTATCTCAAGCGTCTTCCGGCAAGCGAATTGGATCGGGTTCTGCCGCACGATATGCCCGCCCTGGCACGGCTCTTCCCGGCATTGCGGGAAGTGGCGGTTGCGCTCTCCCCTTTGACCAAGGCCGCCGGAGTTGCCGATCCCAAGGAACTCCGGCAGCGCGCCTTCGGGGCCCTCCGCGACATGTTCTGGCGCCTGGGGCGGCGCACAGTTCCGGTAGTATTCATTGACGATGCGCAGTGGGGTGACGCCGACAGCGCGGCTCTTCTGTCACAGCTCATTCTGCCCCCCGCCTCGCCGCGCTTGCTTCTGATCGCAAGCTACCGGCGCGAGGAAGCCGGCGCCGGCCCGCTGGTGCAGACCCTCGTGACGAGCGCCGCGGCCCCCGGCCCGAATGTCCACGTCGTCGAGATTCCATTGGAAGGCCTGTCGTCAGAAGAGTCGAGGCAGCTCGCGACGGCGATGTACGGTGGCGAGGGCGGGCTCGCCGTCGCGCGCGCCCAGGATATCGCTCGCGACTCCGCGGGCAATCCTCTGTTCGTGAGCGAGCTGGTGCGCGCGCCGGAAGCGGCGGGAGCTCTCTCCCTGGATGAGGTGATTCAGGCACGCGTATCGAGGCTGAACGAGCCCGCGCGCCGTCTCCTGGACGTGGTCGCAGTCGCCGGCCGGCCGATCGCGCTGGACCTCGCCAAACGCGCGGCCCGCCACCAAGGCCCCGACTACGATGTGCTGGCGGCCCTGCGCGGAGGCCGCCTGGTTCGTTTGCGCGCCGCGGGGGACACTCCGGAGATCGAAGCCTACCACGATCGCATTCGCGAGGCCGTAAGCGCGCAGCTTACTCCCCAAGACTTCGTGAATTGCCACGCGTCGCTGGCAACCGTACTGGAAGCATCCGCACGGCCCGAACCGGAGGCGCTGGCGATGCACTTCCATGGCGCCGGCGACAACCGCAAGGCCGCCCGCTACGCCGCCGCGGCAGCCGGCCACGCAGCCGAGGCGCTGGCGTTCGAGCGAGCCGCGCGCCTCTACCGCTTCGCACTCGACCTGGAGACAGAAGACCCCGCAAAGCAGCGGGAGCTTCGCGCCAGTCTCGGCGATGCCCTCGGCAACTCGGGCCGCGGCGCCGAAGCAGCGGAGGCGTACCTGGCCGCCGCCGCCGCTTCGGTTGACACCGGCGCGCTCGAGTATCGCCGCCGCGCTGCCGCACAACTGCTGATGAGCGGCCATCTGGAGCAGGGAATCGGCGTCCTTCGCGACGTCTTGGCCGCCTCGGGAATGCGCCTGGCGCGGTCGCCATGGCGAGCTCTGCTCTCCCTCCTGCTCCGTCGCGTCTGGATCCGCATCAGAGGGCTCGGCTTTGTAGAGAGGGAGGCCCGCAGCATCCCGGTGCGGGATCTCGTCGGCGTCGACACCTGCTGGTCGGTCGCCCAGGGATTGGGGGTGGTGGACACCATCCGCGCCGCGGATTTCCAGGCCCGCCACCTGTTGCTCGCGCTGCGCGCCGGCGATCCCTATCGCGTAAGCCGTGCGCTGGCCGTCGAAGCGGGTTACCACGCCCTCTCCGGAGGGCGGCAAAGGTTGCATACGCAGTCTCTCCTCGAGACCAACCGCGCCCTCGCGCAACGGATTCAGCAACAGCAGCCGCATGCCCTCGGTTTGGCCACCATGGTTGAGGGCATGGCGGCGTTCCTCGAGGGACGCTGGAGCGATGCCCGCGAGCTGCATGAACAGGCCGAGACCGTGCTGCGCGAGCGTTGCGTTGGAGTCGCCTGGGAGCTCGCCACCGTCCACCTGATGTCGAGCGTGGCCCTGTTCTTTCTCGGAGAATTCGAGTCGCTCACCCGCCGGCTGCCCGTCCTTTTGAAGCAGGCCGAAGCCCGCGGCGACCTCTATGAGGCAACCGACCTGAAAATCCGCATCTCCCACGCCAACTGGCTGGCTGTTGACCAGCCGGATGCCGCGCGGCGCGAAGTCAAGGACGCCATTTCACGATGGCCCGCCGGCGAGTTCTACGTTCAGCACTGGTGGGCGCTGATCGCCAATGTCGAGATCGCACTCTACTCCGGTGAGAACGAGGCCGCCTGGGGACTCGTTCTTGAACAATGGCCCCTGCTCAGCCGCTCGTTCCTGTTGCGCGTACAGTACATTCGGATCGAGTCGCTGTATCATCGCGCGGCGGCGGCGCTCGCGGTCGCGGCGGACACGCCAGGCAGCCCGCGCGCAAACGTCCTGCTGAAACAGGCGCAGAAGGACGCTCGACGCATTTTGCGCGAGCGAATGCCCTGGAGCGATCCGCTTGGCCACGTGCTCCATGCCGGCGTTGTGTCGATGCGCGGCGATCGAAATCGCGCCATCGAGCTAGTGCATTTGGCAGAGTCGGGATTCGATCGGGCGCACATGCGGTTGTTCGCCGCAGCGGCGCGCAGGCGCCGGGGCGAACTGCTGGGAGGTGGCCCGGGACGGGAGCTCGCGGAATCGGCTGATGCCTGGATGGCAAATCAGAAAATCCGCAATTCCGCCCGTATGGCCGCGATGCTGGTTCCTGAAATGGTTCTTGAGCCGCGCTAGAACGGCAGGTCCTTCGGTGCCTCGCGGAAGATCCCGGAGCGGGCCAGGAAACGGGCCGGATTGCGCGGTTCTCCGTTTATCCGGACTTCGTAGTGCAAATGCGGCGCGGTCGTTCGCCCAGTCGACCCGACCGCCCCCACCAGGTCGCCGCCATGGACTTCCTGGCCGGTGTGAACCGCGATCTTGGAAAGATGCGCGTAGTAGGTCTGCACTCCGCCGCCGTGATCGACGATCACCAGCCGCCCGTACCCGCCCGCAACCATTTCCGCAAGCACCACCACTCCCTCGGCTGCCGAATGAACCGGCGTGCCCGGGGGCGCGCTGATATCGACGCCTTTATGGAACGCGCCTTCACCCGAGAACGGGTCCGTGCGCGTCGCAAATCCACTCATCAGCCGGCCTTCCACCGGCCAAAGGCTGGGTGTCGCCTTCACCTGCGGCTGCAGGCGCCGGAAACGATGCGCGGTCAGATTCATCTTCTCGGCGCTCAGCAGGTAGTTGTAGTCCTGGATACTTTCGGCGAATGAAGGTACGAGTTTGCCTTCCGCCGCGATGTCCTGGGGCCCTTCGAGCTTCTGCTTGATCCCGTAGGCCACCGAGACCTCCTTGGCGTACAGTTGCAGGCTGGCCATCTGCACGTTGGTATCGCTGACCACTTTCTGCAGATTCTGGTAACGCGCGCGCAGCGAGTCGGCTTCACGCTTCAGAGCGTTGTAATTGGCAACCTTCCAGGCCATGCGCGCGTAGCTGGCGATAAACCCGAACGTCGAGAAGCAACCGAGGAAGGCCAGGCCGAGGACAGCGTAAACCGCTGTGTGGGGAATTTGAATCCGTCTGAGTCTGCCGCGTAGCGAGTGAGCTAAAACTACAACAAAGTATTCCTGCTTCATAGTCTCTCCACTCCGGACTCTCTTTTGGATTCGTGCCCGACGAGAAGCACGGAGGTCCGGCGGGGCTATTTCACTGCTCAACTACCATTGGCGAATCTCAAACTGTAACAGGGATTTTACCGCCTGTCAACCTGTTATCTTTCGTTGCAAGTCATTGATATACAGGGTATTATTGTTTGGAACCGTGCCCTCGAGACTGCCGGGAACCCTTTTTTTGCGGAATCTGGTGGAGCGCCGCAGCCTCCTCTTCCAGCTGGTCCGCCGCGACTTCGAACAGCGCTTCGTCGGGTCGGCAATGGGTTGGATCTGGAGTTTGATTCATCCGCTGGTCCTCCTCATTAGCTGGACATTCGTTTTCCAATTCTGTCTCCACCAGAAACCACCGGAAGGAGTGCAGAGCTACCCCATGTTCATCTTCTCGGGCATGCTGCCGTGGCTGCTCTTCAGCGAGACCGTGCAGCGCTCCGCGCCCAGCCTGCTCGATCAGGCCGGACTCATCACCAAAACAGTCTTCCCCGCCGAAATCGTGCCCGTGTCCGTATTTCTGTCGACTCTCGTCAGCCATCTGCTCGCCGTGCTGCTCATGGTCGCGGCCATGGGCGTCACCTACAACCAGATCAGCATCTTCCTCGTCTTTCTACCGTTTTACATGGGGGCGATCGGGCTGCTCGCGGTCGGCCTGGGATGGATTGCAGCCAGTCTGCACGTTTTCATCCGCGACACCGCCCAGGTGCTCAGCGTAGTCTTCACGTTCTGGTTCTGGCTGACGCCGATCTTTATTCAGGAGGAGAATTTTCCGGAGAAGGCCCGGTGGGTGTTGTTCGCCAATCCGCTGTATTACGTCGTGCGGGCTTACCGTGCGGCGTTGCTGTATTCGTCGATGCCCAGTCTGCGCGACCTGATCATTGCGGCCGCCTTCGGTGCAGCGGCATTCATTGCCGGCGGCCTGTTCTTCCGCTACATGAAGCGCGGCTTCGCCGACGTCCTCTGAAGACGCCGCGGACGGTCGTCAGCCTCCGGCCGCATACGCATTGCCCGCAGCGATCTGCGAGTTGCTGGTGCCAACGATTCCCTTGATCGAGGGGCCTCCGAAGCCGAACATTGCCACGGTGCAGAACAGGACAAACGTGATAAGCAGCGTGTATTCTACCAAGTCTTGGCCCGATTCTTCCTGCCAAAGACTGCGCAGCAACTGCTTCATTTAGAACCTCCAAGTCCATTACACCCGAGAAATATCTTGCGTACAAGTGAAAAGATAGGTGTCTTAGTACCATTCGACAACAGGTACTCACTAGTGTACTAGCTTTGGGTAGTCCGCCCATAACAGAGCATGTTAACTTCGGTTATCATCCGCCGAGACGTCGCCCCGCAAATGGGGGAGAACATGGAGCGCACCACTAGGCCGTACCAGCCCCCGGTATTGACCCACGTTTGTAAACGCGAGTGGGTGTCCCCCGAGCGCCTTCAGGCTTCTCCCTCGCGAAGCGTACGAACACCCTTCGCCAGGAGCTTGCTCACCAGCGCCTGCAATCGAGTCGGACTCCCTATTTTGAGGTGTTGGATCAAAATAGGTAGACCAGCACCTGCTTCGCAGAAACGCTCCGCTATCTATCCTACATCAGAATCCCGCGGACCACGCTCTCGAAACACAAACCACTCCCCCACCGCGAAATTCAACAGCGCGCACGCCCCAATCGACAGCAGGCTTGCCAGGTAGGCATTCAGGTGCGCCCCGCCCACCAGCAGCCGCATCAGAGCCAGGTTCCCCAATATCGAGACCGCGCCGTTTCCCGCGTGGAACTTCAGCAGCCTGATCGCCGCCTCCCGCCACGTGCCCCGCGCCCGCTCCTTCCACGTGAACCGCTCATGCCACACAAAGTTATGCAGCACCGCCGTCTCCACAGCCAACGCCGTAGCCGGCAGGTAGTTCACGCCGAGCACTCCCTTGAGCAGCGCAAACGCGCCCATCTGCACACCGATCCCCACCCCGCCCACAAAATTGAACTTCAGCCAGCGTACCGCGAGCGGACTCACGGCAGCCGCTCGGCCTGGTAGAGTTGCCGCGTGTGCCGCAGCGCGGACCAGACGAGCATCAGGCCCATGCCGGCGATCCCGCACGTGCCGCCGATGTCGAACAGCAGAAACTCCCGGCCGAATAACTTCACCACCGGTTTCCAGAAGAGCGCGAGGTTTCCGATGCAAAGAAGGATGCGCAGCTCCGTCGGCCCGAAGCTCCAGAACGAAAGATGGAAGTGCCCGATCGTATAAGTCGTCAGGTACACTTCGATCGAAAGCAGGAAATAGGCGATCAGCAGCCCCAGCGCGATGTAGGGGCTCATGTAAGTCGAGAGCGCCAGCCCGCCCATCAGGAAGAAGGTCCCGATCGCATCGGTGATGTGGTCGACATAAAATCCGTAACGCGGCCGAAGCCGGTTGCGGACGCGGGCCAGGGTGCCATCCAGGCTGTCGCCGAACCAGTTCACCGCCAGCGCCGCGATCACCAACATCAGGGCGCGCCGGTCCCGCCCTGCGGCCCAATAGCCAAGGCCCGCGGCGAACATGGCGGCGAATCCCACGAGCGTCAGGTGGTCGGAATTGACCCAACCCGGCATGCGATGCGCCAGCCACACCAGGACTTTCTTTTCTGCGGCCGCGAGCATGCTGAGCTGCCTGCGGTCGGCGTCGCGGAAGGCTTGCGTAGCCATGTCTTAGGAACTAGCAGAATCCAGGGCAGGGCACAAGTGGGGCAGGCTTCAGCCTGCGCGGGACTTTAGTCCCGCTGGCTCGGTTCGTCTACTCCACCATTCCCGGGTGCACAAACAGAAAATGATCGAAGTAATAATGCATCAGCAGAACGCTGAGCACCACGACGAAGTAACTCTGATCGGCCGAAAGCGGCGTCGTGGCGCGCACCAGCAGCGTGAGAACCACCATCACACCCGTTGCGCCGAGGAAGCAGAGGTAGTACACGCTCATTCCCCGGCGCCGGACCAGTTTCCGGACCACGCCCGCATCGATCTCGCCGCGCTGATCGCGCAACCGGTTGATCAGCCAGAGCAGGAACAGATACTGGAACGAATGCCAGGTGTTGTAGCCCTGGAACAGGATGTCCAGATTCGACCCCAGCGGGAGCAGGAAACTCACTACCGTCGTAATCCCGATCAGCAGCGTCTTGGGCATGCTCACCGTGCCCCGCCGGATTTCGACCGTGGTCTTTCCGATCCACGCCACCAGGCACACCGCGAAAACCACCCCCGCCAACACCGGCAGGTTCAGCGGACGAAGAACATCGGGGTACGGCAGAGTCACGCCGCCCACGCCGAAATTCCCCTGCGCGATCTTGTACAGCCCGATCGGGTACAAGCCGGTCAGGATCAGGCCGTAGTCCACTGCCCGCGACCATGCAGGCTCGGCGCGGCCGCTCCGCTGCCGGTAGCAGTCGGTCAGGTAGATGATCTGATGGAGCACGTGCAACGATGCCCAGGTGAAAAAGAACGTGATCAGCATCCTGTAATGGGTGACGCCTAAATACAAAACGATTACGGGCAAAGCCAGGGCCGCCAACAGGTATCGGGGATGTTTGGTCCGGAACCGGTCGTCGAGCACCGTGAACGTCACCGTCGAAAACAGGTGCGGTCCGCCGATCAGCGTGGCCACGGCGATATTAATCAGGTCAATGGCCTGCTGCTGCCGCACCCAGCCCGAAATCTGCGCGCCCCACGCCACCAGAAACGGCAGCGGAACCAGCACCGCGCTCAGAATCAGGACGGGAAGATCCCACGAAGGCTTGTAGATCCATCCGTTCCGGCGTCCAATGAGGGCGCCGGGGCTGCTTGCGATTGCGGCCATAGGGAAGATGATACCCGAGCTTGTGCCGCCGCGGCAATCCGCCCTTGAATTTCGGAGTCAATGGACATACCATCAGAATCAAAGGAACGGATATTCAGATGAAACTGTCTTTTCTACTTGCGCTGGTTGCTGCTGCCTGTATGGCGAGCTTCGCCCAGGAAGCCATGCCGCGCATGACCTCTGTCGAGCCGATGAGCGGAAAGGTAGGGGACGTCGTCGCCATCACCGGCGAAAACCTGGATAAGGACAATGTGGCCAAGGTCTTCCTCACCGACGACAAGAACGACCTGGTCTGCGAGGTCGTGGAACAATCCGCGGCGGCGATCAAGGTAAAGATTCCTGCCAAGGCCACGGGCCGCATGGCGTTCATGATTCGTACCAGCGGCAAAGAGCCCAAGGACATCGTCCAGCCCGTCAAAGTGACGATCGAGTAATTACCGGCCTGTCCGCGAGGTCCGCTACCTTCGGTACGGTTCCGACAGGTATTTCTTCGCCTCGACCGCCGCATCCGCCTGCGGAGCAAAAGCAATCGCCTTCTTGTACGCGTCGAGCGCCTCCCCCCGGCGATGCTTCATATCGTAAATCTGGCCGATCCGCAGCCACGCCAATGTCCCCGTACTTAAGTCCACTTCCTCGGGCCGCGCCGTCACCTTCTTCAGGTTTTCCAGCGATCGATCCAGGTCGTTGTACCAGAATTGAATCGACCCCTGCTGATAATAGACCTTCTCCCACGCCAGGCGGTCGAATCCCGGCGCGTGGGACTGCTTCAGCCGCACCACCTCGTCCAGCGCCGCCAGCCCGCTCTTCCCGTCGCCCCCCATGCTGTACATCTCGGCCAGTTCCAGCCGCAGCAGAAAATTGCGCGGATAGCGGCGGATCAGGTCCTGGATCAGCGGCACCGCTTGCTTCGGCTGGTTCTCCCGCCGGTAGAGCGCCCCTAGAAAAATCTCGGCATCCACCTTGTTCAGCTTCCCGTTGCGCGCCACCTCCTGCACCGTGCGGATGCCTTTCTCCTTGTCGCCGTGGATGCCGATCAGGAACCCCAGCGTTCGCCAGGTCCAGGGCAGGCTGCCCACGATGTAATCGTGCAGCCCCTGCACCAGCCGCGCGTCCACGTTGTTGGGCTCCAGCGCCGAGATGCGATTGTGCAGCTTGCGGGCCGACGTCGCGTCCTTCAGCGAATCGTGCCACGCCTTCTTCACGACCCAGTAATAGTTGGCCCGTAGGCCGTAAGCGATGCCCAGCGCGTACATAGCGGTCGTGTCGTTCGGATTGCCCTTCAGGCGCTCCTCGCACAGCGCCATCGACTTTCCGATCTCGTCCAGGATCTGCTTCTCGACCTCCGGCGTGGGATTCAGCTTGGCGCGCCGCAAAAACGAATTATTCCCCGAGACCAGTTCGCTCTCCAATGCCCCGTCGCGGAACATCTCGCGGAAAATCAGGCTCTGCGCCAGGTGATTGTGCAGGTCTGGAATCGACGGATATTGCGCGATCGCTTTCTCGAAAACCGCGATCGCCTCGTCGTACTCCAGGTTGTAGAAATGGCTGAAGCCCTCGTCGACGATTTCCTTCTGGGCCGCGCCCGTCGGAGCCAACAGCAACGCGATGATCAGCGCCTTCACTACAGGAACACCCGCTCCAGCTCGCGCGTCACTTCTTCCGGCATCGGAGCCAGGGTGCCCAGCGCGTGGCAGTTGATAATCGCCTCCGCCGTCGATTCCAGCACCTCCAGCCGGTCATAGGCTTCCAGCACGGTCCGCCCCGCCACCAGCACGCCGTCATTCTCCAGCAGCGCGGCCGGCGAGCGCGCCGAAAGGGTTTGGGCCACCGCTTCCGGTTCCTCGAACTGCACCCCGTACGGGATCCGCCCTACCTGCCGGATCACAATGTAGCTCTCCGGAATCGTCCGGCTATCCAGCCCGGCGCCGGTCACGCTGAACGCCGTCGCATTCACCGGATACGCGTTCACAATCGCGCCGATCTCCGGATGCTTCCGGTAAATCGCCGCGTGCATGCGCGCCGCGCGGCTGGGCAGGGCGCCCGCCTGGCACTCGCCGCCCCGCACCAGCACCAGGTCCTGCACGTCCAGCGTTCCCCGGTCTTCGTGATACGGCGTGATCAGGAACGCGCCGCCCTCCAGCCGCGCCGAAAAGCTCCCCTGCGTGCTGATGAACAGGCGCTGGCGGTAGGCCCGGCGCACGAACTCCGCCAGCGTCGCGCGCAGCTCCTTTTCCCGCGTCCCGGGCGCGGCGTGCGCAAAACCGTCCCATTCGGGCCCGGCCTTATGAGCCGTGGCGAGCTGCTCGTCCGTCAGGTAGCGCACCTCGCCCAGGTGGCGCGCTTTGATGATCGTCTTGGCGCTGAACTCCAGCGTCTCGAAACGGTCGAACGCCTCCC
>DATJYW010000115.1:0-8996 GCA_035499435.1 Candidatus Acidiferrales bacterium
CGCACTATAGCGTTTGACCCAGTCTCTTCTCCAGTTGCCTGCGATACGTTCTGCTGATTCTCGATCGCGAACCGTCTTTCAGGATCACTTCAAACTCGCCATGAGAGATCGGCTCCAGGTGCACAATGCTTTCGATATTGACGATGGCCGAACGATGGACGCGGACAAAACGAACCGGATCGAGCTTCTCGGCAAGCTCGTTCAGTGCGGCCCGGTACAACAGTTCCTTCCCTCCGATGTGCAGGTTCGCATAAACCCCGGCAGCTTCGATCCAGTCGATATCCGCCACCCGAACGAAGCGGGTCGAGCCTGCGGATTTCACCACCAGGCGGTCGAGCGGCAGATCCCCAGCGGGCGCCGCGGAAACCATCCGAAGAATGCGCCGTCCAAACTCCCGCACGCTGCGCTCATCCATGCGAACGCTGGCGCGAGCCATGGTCACTTCAAAGCGCTCGTCGCTGAACGGCTTCAGGAGATAGTCGAGCGCATTTGCTTCGAAAGCGCGGATCGCATGCTGATCGTAGGCGGTCACAAAAACGGTGAGCGGCATCCGATCGGCTCCCACTTCGGCGATGACCTCCAGCCCATTTCGTTCCGGCATCTGCACGTCGAGAAACACCAGATCGGGTCTTCGGTTCTGAATGATCTCCACCGCGGAGAGTCCGTCGGACGCCTCGATGATTGCAGCCACCTTGGGGTCGCCGCGCAACAGATCGATGATCCGCTGCCTCGCCGGCGCTTCGTCGTCGGCCACCAGAACCGAGAGGCCCTCAGGCGCGGACAGCGGCATGGGCATCCTTCCCGCTCCACCGCAGAGGCAGCGATATTTCAACCTCGGTTCCGCCGCCCGCGCGCGGTTTGACGGCAAAACCGGTTTCTCCGTCGGGATAAAGCCCGGTCACACGCTGCCGCGTCACGGAAAGCCCCAGGCCGTCGCAGTTCGCAAGCGTCCAACCCGCTGGAAGTCCCACCCCGTCGTCGAGCACACGAATGTCAAGCCGATCCCCGTGCCGGCGTGCCGATACGATCACCGTTCCGCCCGAAGCTCGCCTCGAGATCCCGTGCCGGATTGCATTCTCCACCAGCGGCTGAACAAAAAGGCAGGGTACGGCCGCATATTTCACCTCCGGCGCGATTTGCGTCTCAATCCGCAAGTGATCCCCGAAGCGGATCTTCTGGATCGCCAGATAGTGTTCCAGAAAGGCCATCTCTTCCGCCAGTGGGATCTCCTGCCTGTTTTTCGATTCCAGCGACAGGCGGAGAAGGTCGCCCAGGTGCTCGATCATCCTTCGCGCCAGCTTCGGGTCCCGTTCCACCTGGGATGAGATCGTGTTCAGCGCATTGAAAAGAAAATGCGGATCCAACTGCATTCGAAGGGCGTTCAGACGAGCCTCGGAGAAGTTCTTTTCCAGGCGCTCCAGGCGCAACTCAGCGGAAATGTAGTGATCGTAATAGCGATATGCCTGCCAGGCTCCCAGAATCAGCCAATAGATGAGCCAGTTCCACAGAACCATGCCTCTCAGCGCATTCGCAAGAATCCTGATACTCGGCAAGTCGTTCCATACACCGATCCCGGCCGCGGCGCGGACCGCGCCCAGGACATAAACGTACACAGACGTCACCAGCAGGCTCGGCAGGAAATGCGCCAGAACTCGCCGGGCCAGTTGCTTGCTCGAAACGGGGATCTGCCGGTCTACCCAAAGAATAAGCGGTGTGACCACACCCCACGACCACCACAGCGTAAGAGAAAGAAGCAGAGCGTGGCGCCGGTCGCCGCCGGCAGAGAGATCCGGCAAGGCAAACACACAGCCCAGAATCGTCCAGCCAAAAGCCGCGAGAGCAGCGTGGCCCGGACGCGTCTTCATCCATGGTTTGCCGGCCATCGGGTTTCTCACTTTGCAGCCAGATGGACTCCTTCTGGATCAGCCACGCGCAGCATCAGCCCCCATCCGTAGAAGTTGTCCGCGAGTGCCGCTGCGAACTCATTATCGCCCGCTTCCAGGGGCAATGTGATGGAGCCATTCTCCAACGAACAGCGCGCATCGGGAGATTTTCTCGCTGAGTCCACTTCGAATAGGTTCTTGTCGGCATACACCAGTTTGCCGTTCAAAAATACCCACAGCTCGCGCGTCCATCCGATATCGATCTTCTTCGCCTGCTTCCTGTCTGAACGGATCGTCGTCTTCAGCCATGCTACGGCCCGGTTCGGCTCGTGCAGCGGCAGGCCATACTCGCGGCTGATATTGACCAGCCCGCCCCGCTCCGTGCGGATCGTCTTCCACTCCTGCGAAGCCCCCGGCATGTCGTCGTACACGGGTTCCTTACCGCTCGGCAGCGCGGAAAACCGGGAGAGGCGCCAATTCCGGACCAGTCCGCGGTCCCCTTCCAGCGGATCTCGGGCCGGCTCTGGCGTTAGACCGTCCACTACATCGGGAGTGATCACCAGGTTGGCGAACGTCCCTGGCCCCTGAAGTCGCAGGCCGCCCCTCAACGCGTCCCCCTCCAGCCTGCCGACCTCCAGTGTGGGCGATGCGGCATCGTTCACGAAAACATTCATCCGCCGGCCGGACACGACCATCTTGATGTGGTTCCAACCGTTCTCGCGGAGCGGCGCCCGGCTCTGATATTGCGGAAAGAGGTCCCAGAGCAGGACACCATGGGTCTGCGGCGCATACTGTATGCAGGCTCGGAAGGCCGGACAGTTCGGATCAGGCCTGAGGTATAAGAGCTCGAAATTGCCTTCGTCCTGCTGGCGAAAGGCGATTCCGGGTGCGCCCCTTCCGATCGTATTGACGTCGAACTCGATGGTTCCGTCGCTGAACGTGATGCCTCTGAGTACCGCATTGCCGCTGTTCAGTCGCATCAAGCCGTGATAAAAACCCAACTGCCGGAGAAATTCCGCGTTCTCCTTAGTCTGCCAGTGGTCGGCCGTCATGGTGATCGTGATCGGTTCCGCGGCCCGGGCCATCGGAAGTGCTGACAGGAAACATACGCAGAGCGCTATCCGGCTCAGGCCGCCTTTGCCAAAAAATGTCTTCATGACTCCAGCGTATGGACGAGACACCCCCTTGGCGAGTGAAAGGTGACGAGACGGACAGGAGCGTTGCGAGGCGGTCCCGGACGTTGCGGGCTGCACCTTGGCGGCGTCCGAAAGCGGTCTTTCCTCGACCCCCGACCCCCGGGTCCCCGCCCACCCGTGCTATACTGACGTTTTCGAGTCAGTGAGGAGAGTTCTGTCTTATGGCACAGGTTTGTGAAGTATGCGGTCGCGGGCCGAAGTTCGGCAACCGCATCAGCCACGCCCATAACGTTACGAAGCGCCGCTGGAATTTGAACTTGCAGTCGGTTCGCGCCCTGGTTAACGGCGCCGGCAAACGCATCCGCGTCTGCACTGCCTGCATTCGCGCCGGCAAAGTCCAGAAGGTCGCCTAAACCAGCCGCTTTCCCTTAAGTCATTTGAAAATCAAAGCACGCGAGCGCGCAGTCCTGCCCGCCCTGCCCAGGTAGCCGATCCACCACGCCTCGCGACCGGGAGCATCGAACCGGGTGTGCCACTCCGTGCGAAATTCCGCCGCTTTTTGAGCCGCGCGCCGCTCCAGATAGCTCCGCATGCGGATCGAACCCGTCATCTTCTGGATCAGCCGCGCCGAGGCCACGGCGTCGTTGGTTTCCCCCAGCAAATCCTGCAGGCGCTTCAGGTACCCGATCCGTTCTTCCAATCCCGGACCATAGCACGGGCGGAAGAGCTCCAGCGTATACCGCAACTGCTTGGAGAGCAGGCGCAGGCGGTGCAGGTCCGCCACATCTTGGGTGGTATCGAGCAGCGTTCGCGCCTCGGCGAAATAGACTGTCGCCAGCGCCGGCAGATTCCGGCTCGCATTGGCCGCTGGGCTGCGGCCGGCGTCCCACACGATCGGATTCTTCTTCGCCATGCTATAGCCCCAACTGAACCCGCCAGCCTTGCGCTACGCCGTGCAGCGTCCAGCGTTGCAACTCCGCCGTCAATTTCTGTAACGCTTCGGCGCGTTCCAGATTCAGGCGCAGCATCACGATTGAATCTTCCGCAAAGCCCGCCTTGGACAACAGTTCTCGCGCGATGTCCCGGTCGCGCACGGCTCCGCAGAACTCCATCAGCGCCTTCAGCCGCCGCCGAATCTTCCTCCAACCGTTGCCGGGGTAGAGTTCCGCGAACACGCGCAGGCACCGGTTGAGGCGGCGAATGGAGACGCGCAGGTCGTGGATGGCGTCGGGGTCGGGTGACCGCGCCGTGCGGTGCATCTGCGCTCCGAAGTTCCGCAAGAGCGCCTCGGTCTGGCCACGCGCGAATTCCCGCATTTCTCAGTTCCTCGCCCGGATCACCGACACGGGCCGGCTGTAGACCTGCTGAAACACCTGGCCGGCGCGCTCGGCGCCCCACTGCTCCAGGTCGATATCGCCGTGCGCGCGCACTTGCAGCAGAACCTCGCCGTTCTCTTTCAGGCGGCATTCGATCCCCTCGATGAGCTGTGTCCGGCTGCGGTCCAGGTTATCGGCAAGCCGCAGAATCGGGATGAGCTGCATGAGTGTGTGGCGTTCCCCGGAAGAGAGCGCCTGATATATTCCATGGACCGGGTTCGGCAGCACCTTGCGATGGTACCGGCAAAGCGCCGCAATCATGAATCGTTCCCGGTCCGTGAAGCCTGCCATATCCGAGTTGGAAACCACGTAATAAGAATGCTTATGATGGCTGACGCTCGAGATGTAATGGCCTACGTCCACCAGGTAGGCTGCAGCCTCCAACAGCTTACCGCAGCCCAAAGGCAGGTGGTGAAGGGGTTGCATCGCCAGGAAGAGGTGGTTCGCCACATCGGCGACCTTGCGCGCGTGATCCAGCTGCACGCCGTAGTGGCGCGCCATCCCCTCGATCTCGTGGCGCTGCTCGCGGGTCAAACGCGTGCGCTCGGCGCCGACGTTCCGGGCCGCGAGATCGGCGATGATGCCGTCGCGCACCCCGGCGCGCGAGAAATACACCGCCGGCAGGCGGAAGCCTTCGAGAAACTCCAGAAGCACCGCCACGCCTGGCACGATGATCTCCGCCCGTCGCGGTCCGATACCCGTGATTTTGCGGCGCCCTGCCAGGTCGCGCTCTGAAAGCTGCTGGTAGAGCCTCCTCACCTGCGCCGTGCTGATGCGCAGCCTGTCGATTCCGTCGCGTTTGGCGCGCGGCACCCTGGCCACGGCGCTGGCCACCGCCGATGCGGTCGCCGACGTGGCGATTACACGGTCCCATCCCGAATGGCCGCTGCGCCGGATCGCGGGCTCGAGCTTGGCCTTGATGTAGCCGTGCATCTGGTGCTTCTGCCGCGGACTGGGCGGGTCCTCCGGCAGAAACGCCTCGCGCAATCGCACCGCGCCCAGCGGCTTGGAATAGGCTTCCACGAGCAGCCCGTGCTCGGCCACCACGATCTCCGCGCTGCCCCCGCCGATATCGATGATGAGTATGCGCTGTTCCGGATGCGGCCAGACGCTCTCCACTCCCAGGTGAATCAGACGCCCTTCTTCGCGGCCGGAAATGATTTCGACCGGAGTGCCGGCGGCCTCCGATGCCCGCGCCAGAAACTCCCGCTGGTTCCGCGTGTCGCGCACCGCGCTGGTCGCCACCGCCCGCACGCCGGAAACGTCGAGCTTGCGGTAGAGCGCCGACATCCTCGCCAGAACCGCGCAGGCTGCCCGCAGAGCCTCCTCGCTGATCGCCCCGGCGCGGAAGACGCTTTCTCCCAGGCGCGTCACTTCGCGTTCGGACGCCAACACCCGCGTGCCCATTCCCGGAATGATCTCGGCGGCCTCCATTCGAATGGAATTGCTGCCGATATCGATCGCGGCGTAACGGGGCATTTCTCCATGCTAATCGAGTGGCGCGGCAGGCCGCGAGGAGTGCCTCGGGTACAATGGCTACCAGGTGCAGATCTACCTCCTGAGACATGGAATCGCCGAGGATGGCAAGCCCGGACGGCCCGATTCCGAACGCGCGTTGACCGCTGAAGGCCGTGAGAAGTTGAGACGCGTGCTGAAGCGCGCCCGCGCAGCCGATTGCGCGCCGAGCTTGATCCTGAGCAGCCCATACCGCCGCGCCCTGGAAACCGCCGGGGTTGCCGCCGAAGTACTGGGCTACCAAAAAGACGTGGTCCAGGCGCGCGCACTGACCCCCGAAGCATCGCCCCCCGATTGCTGGGACGAGATCCGCGCGTACCGGCACGAGACCGCCATTCTGCTCGCCACCCACGAACCGCTCGTCGGTTCGCTTGCAGCTTTCCTGCTGCGCAGCCCGGCGCTGCAAGTGGATATGAAAAAGGCCGCCCTCTTGCGCTTGGACTGCGAACGCCTTACCCCCGAACCGCACTGTGTGCTCAAGTGGATGCTGACGCCCGGAGTTTGCCTCGAATGAACGTCGTCAAGGCCACCGCGCGCTATGAGGCGTGGTTGGGCCGCCACTTGAGGCTGATCAAGACCGACCTGGTCCTCAAGCACAAGCACATGCGGTCGGAGCAATTCCCGTTCTTCCGCGCAACGTACTATCGTTGGGCGCAGGTGTGGCCCGAAGTCTGTGAGGAATGCGTCAAGGCGCCCCACGCCCTTGCCGTCGGCGATCTGCACGTGGAAAACTTCGGTACCTGGCGCGACATCGAAGGACGGCTCATCTGGGGCATTAACGACTTTGATGAAGCCTGGCATTTGCCCTATACCAACGATCTCGTCCGCTTGGCCGCCAGCGCTTTGCTCGCCAGGATGAGCTGCGATCCGAAGGATGGCGTCGAGACGCTTCTCCAGGGCTATTTGACGGCCATTGAAGCCGGCGGACGGCCATTCGCCCTGGCCGAGCACCATCCCTCTCTGCGGCTGATGGCCACGGCGCGCCTGCATGACGTCGAGAAATACTGGGAAAAGCTGCACGCGTTGACTGCGCTCAAAGAGAAACCGCCCGCGAGCGCATGCAATGCCATCGCGCGTATGATGCCCGAACAGGGGCTTGAGTGGAGGGTTGTGCACCGCGTGGCGGGTCTCGGCAGCCTGGGCCGCGAGCGTTATGTCGCCCTTGCCGATTGGCGGGGCGGCAGCATCGCTCGCGAGGCCAAAGCGCTCGCGCCCTCGGCTTGTGTCTTCGCGGAGCAGGGCAAGCGCGCTGGCAGCGCTCCCATCCTCTATCAGCGTGTGCTGGATACGTCGGTGCGCTGCCGCGATCCCTTCGTGCGGTTGCAGAAGCCCTGGATCGTGCGCCGCCTCGCCCCGGACTGTTCCCGCATCGAACTCTCTGTGCTGCCTGCCGAGCGCGACGAGTTCCGCCTCCTGCACGCCATGGGTTTCGAGACCGCGAACGTCCACCTGGGCAGCCTGACTCCCAAAGCGCTGGCTGCCGACCTCAAGAAGCGCCCGCGCGGATGGCTCTATCGCGCGGCAAGAGCCATGGAAAAGGCCATGCTGGCGGACTTCGAGGAGTACCGAAAAGCCGGAGAGTAGGGCGGGGAACCGCTACTCCACGCGGTAGTTCGGCGCTTCCTTCGTGATGATTACGTCGTGGACGTGGCTCTCGCGCAATCCAGCCGTCGAAACGCGCAGGAAATGTGCCTTGGTCTGCAAATCGCGAATGTTGTGCGCGCCGCAGTACCCCATGCCGCTGCGCAGCCCGCCCACCAGTTGATAAACCAGATCGGCTAACGGCCCTTTGGCGGCCACGCGGCCCTCGATGCCTTCGGGCACCAGCTTGCCGCCGGGTTCCTGCGCGTAGCGGTCTGAGCTGCCCTGGGACATGGCGCCCATCGATCCCATGCCCCGATACGTCTTGAAGGTGCGGCCCTGGTACAGAATCGTCTCCCCGGGACTTTCATCGGTGCCTGCCAGCAGGCTGCCGATCATTACCGAATCGGCGCCCGCGGCCAGCGCCTTGCTGATGTCGCCGGAATACTTGATGCCGCCATCGGCAATCAGCGGGACGCCGCTCTGCCGCGTGGCCCGCGCGCACTCGGAAATCGCGGTGATCTGCGGGACGCCGGCTCCGGACACCACGCGGGTCGTGCAGATCGACCCCGGCCCGATGCCCACCTTGATCCCATCCACGCCCAGCGAGATCAGCTCCTTGGCTCCCTCGTAGGTAGCCACGTTGCCGGTGATCAGTTGGACCTCCGGCAGCTTGCTCTTGATCGTCTTCACCGCGTTCATCACCCGGCCGCTGTGGCCATGTGCGGTGTCGATCGCCAGCACATCCAGCTTTCGCCGGACCAGCTCCTGCGCGCGCTCCAGGAAGTCGCCCGTCGCTCCCAGCGCCGCGCCCACCCGCAGCCGGCCCTGGCTGTCCTTGGCGGCATTGGGATACTTCAGTTTTTTCTGAATGTCCTTCACCGTGATCAGGCCCTTCAGCATGTACTGGTCGTCCACCACCAGCAGCTTCTCTACGCGATGCTTGTGTAGGATCGCCTCGGCTTGTTCGAGTGTGGTTCCCACGGGCACAGTGATCAGGTTGTCCTTGGTCATCACTTCGCGAATCGGCAGGTCGAATCGCGTTTCGAAGCGCAGATCGCGGTTGGTCAGGATGCCTACCAGTACCCCGTCGCGTGTGACCGGCACGCCGGAGATCCGGTATCGGCTCATCAGCGTCTGCGCGGCTGAGATCGGCTCATCGGGGCCGATCGTGATCGGGTCTACGATCATGCCGCTCTCACTGCGCTTCACCCGGTCCACCTCCTCGGCCTGCCGCTCGATGCTCATGTTGCGGTGGATGATGCCGATTCCGCCTTGCTGCGCCAGGGCGATTGCCAGGTGCGACTCGGTCACGGTGTCCATGGCTGCGGAAACAATAGGAATGTTCAGTGCGATCCCGCGCGTCAAACAGGTCCGCGTGTCGGTATCCGCGGGGACCACTTCGCTGCGAGCCGGCTCGAGAAGTACGTCGTCGAAAGTAAGGCCCTCAGGGAGGTTGTCTTCGATCATAGGGATTTCCTCCCATCATAGCGTGGCGCGGGGCG
>DATJYW010000116.1:0-29866 GCA_035499435.1 Candidatus Acidiferrales bacterium
CGACTTCGCGGACTTTCTGCTCGGCCTGCCTGCCACGAGCAACATCCGCTACGGCAACAGCGACCTTTATTTCCGCAGCTCTTACTGGGACGCCTACGCCACCGACGACTGGCGCGTCAGCACCAGGTTCACGCTCAACTATGGCTTCCGCTGGGATTACGGCTCGCCGGTCACGGAGTTGTACGACCACATCGTGAACCTCGATGTCGCGCCCGGCTTTGCCGCCGTCTCCCAGGTGCTGCCCGGACAGAGCGGACTGTATTCGGGCGCGGTGCCCACCTCCCTGGTCCGCCCGGATCACAACAATTTCTCGCCGCGTATCGGGTTCGCCTTCCGGCCGGGCACCAAGCGCAACATCGTAGTCCGCGGCGGGTACGGAATCTATTACAACAGCTCGGTCTACAACACCATCGCCAACAATATGGCGCAGCAACCGCCGTTCGCGACGACGCTGAGCGTAGCCACGTCGATCGCCGCGCCGCTCTCGCTGGCCAACGGGTTCCTGGTCCCGTCCACCAATCCCGTTACCAACACCTACGCCATCGATCCGAACTATCGCACGGGCTACGCGCAGATCTGGCAATTGGCTGTGCAAAGCGATCTCGGACACTCGCTGGTAGGCACCATCACTTACAACGGCACGAAAGGCACACGGCTCGACCAGACGATTCTGCCCAACTCCGCGCCGTCAGGAGCGCATGCGCTGCCATGGCCCTCAGGCTACATTTACGAGATGTCCAACGGCGATTCGGTCTACCATGGCATCTCCGGGCAGTTGCAGCGGCGGTTCCGCAACGGCATCTCCGCCAACGCCGTATACACCTACTCGAAAGCCATCGACAACGCGGTGCAGGCGCAGAATTTCCTCGATACCGCGGCCGAGCGGGCCGTCTCCGCGACCAACCGGACTCACGTGGCGAACTTCAACTGGCAGTATTCCACCGGCGTGGGCCGCGCGGGCGGCACGCTGGTCAACGGCTGGAAGGGCGCCCTGCTGAAAGATTGGACTTTCACCAATGCGATCAGCATCGGCAGCGGCCGCCCGTTGACACCGACCGTTGGCGGCGTGCGAGCCACCACGACCGGCACCGGCATCACGGGCGCGCAGCGCGCCGATGCTACCGGGCTGCCGGCGAATGCCGCGCCTTCCGGCGACACGTTCAATTACGCCGCGTTCGCTATTCCGGCTCTCGGGCAGTGGGGCGACGCCGGCCGCGACACGATCGCCGGCCCCATGACGTTCTCGCTGAACGCTTCGCTCGGCCGCGTGTTCCGCATCGGTGAGCGCCACAGCATCGATCTCCGTTACGACGTGACCAACGCGCTCAACCATGTTACCTTTACGGGCTTCAACACGACTGTCGGCTCGAACAACATCGGCCTGCTTTCGGGTCCGAGCGCCATGCGGGCCATGACCGCGACCATCCGCTTCCGTTGGTAGGAGGGCAGGCCACCGAGTGCCCATCTTGACGAATGAGTACTGAACTTATGCGACCGATCATCGCCACACTCCTCAGCGCCCTGATGGCGCTTCCGGCTCTGCCGCAGCAGGCTCAGGCGCCGGCTCCGGCCGCGCCCAAGCCCGTAGCCAGGTTCTCCGCCACCAGCCAGCTCGTCATCGTGGACGTGACGCTGAAGGACAAGAGCGGCAACCCCGCCAAGGGGCTCAAGGCCAGCGACTTCCTCGTCACCGAGGACGGGAAAAAACAGGACGTGAAAATCTGCGAGTACCAGGAGCTCGAAGAGACCATCGCGCCGCCGGCGCCGGTGCCGTCGAAGAAGGCGCAGCCGGTGGTTGCCGCAGTGGCCCCTGCCGCGGTTCCGGCGGCGGCCGCCCAGCCCCAGGTGAAGTCGCTCACCGCCAACCAGATCGCGCCGTCGCGCCCCGGTGAAGTCAAATATAAGGACCGCCGCCTGCTGGTGATGTTCTTCGACATGACCAGCATGCCGATTCAGGACCAGATCCGCGCCCAGACCGCGGCCGAGAAGTTCCTCAAGACTCAGATGCAGCCGGCCGACCTCATGGCCATCATGACCTTCTCGAGCGACCTCGACGTCAAGCAGGACTTTACCGACGATAAAGACGCCCTCCAGAAGACGATCAAGAGCCTGATCATCGGTGAGGGCAGCGACCTGGCGGTGCTCGGCTCGACCGGCGCCGACAACGAAGAGGACACCGGCGCCGCCTACACCGCCGACGATACCGAGTTCAACATCTTCAACACCGACCGCAAGCTCGCCGCGCTGGAGACCGCGGCCCGTATGCTGGGCAGCCTGCCAGAAAAAAAAGCGCTGGTCTATTTCGCCAGCGGAGTCTCCAAGACCGGCGTTGAAAACGAGGCCCAGCTTCGCGCTACTGTCAACGCGGCCATCCGCAACAACGTTTCGTTTTTCCCCATCGATGCCCGGGGCCTGGTAGCCAGTGCGCCTCTCGGCGACGCCACCAAGGCTTCACCCGGCGGGGCCGGCATGTACTCCGGAAGCTCCGCGCGCAGCCAGCAGTCCCAGTTCCAGGACCAGCAGGAGACCCTATACACCCTCGCTGCGGACACCGGCGGCAAGGCGCTGCTCGATAACAACGATCTCGCCCTCGGCATCCAGCAGGCGCAGAAGGAAATCTCCAGCTACTACATCCTCGGCTACTACAGCAGCAACGAGAAGCTCGACGGCCGCTACCGGAAGATCAAGGTGGAGCTCAACCCGCAGCTCGCGTCGCGCTACGGCAAGCCGGATCATCGTCCGGGCTATTTTGCGGGCAAGGAGTTCGGCAAGTTCACCTCCTCCGACAAAGAGCGGCAGCTCGCCGAGGCGCTCATGCTGGGCGATCCTATGACCGACCTCTCCGTCGCGCTCGAAGTCGATTACTTCCGGCTGGCGCGCGACCGCTACTTCGTTCCGGTCACAGTCAAGATACCCGGAAGCGAGCTGGAACTGGCCAAGAGCGGCGGCGCCGAGATGACCAAGCTCGATTTCATCGGTGAGGTCCGGGACGCCAAGGGTGCCGTGCAGGGCAACGTGCGCGACGCGCAGGATATCAAGCTGAAGGGCGATAACGCCGGCCAGCTTTCCAAGCGCACACTTGCCTACGACACCGGGTTCACGCTCCCGCCGGGCACCTACACTCTGAAATTCCTGGCGCGCGAGAACCAGACCGGCAAGATGGGGACCTTCGAAACCAAGTTCGTCATACCCGACCTGACCACCGAGATCAAGCACGTGCCCATCAGCAGCGTGGTGCTCAGCAACCAACGCATGGACATGAGCCAGTCGCTGGCCACTGCCGAGAAAGATAAGAGGCTGCTGTCCCAGAACCCGCTGATCGAAGGCAACCAGAAGCTGATTCCCAGCGTGACAAGGGTTTTCAAGAAGGACCAGGACATGTATGTCTTCCTGCACGCCTACGAGCCGGACGCGCAAACCACGCAGCCGCTCGTGGCCTCGGTGAGCTTCTATCGCGGGAAAGTGAAGGCGTTCGAGACGGCTCCACTGCAAGTCAAAGACGGGCTGGATCCGAAGTCGAAGGCGCTGCCGGTGCGGTTCAGCGTGCCGTTGGGCAAACTCCAGCCTGGCAGGTACACGTGCCAGGTGAGCATCCTCGATCCGCAGGGCCAGAAGTTCTCCTTCTGGCGCGCGCCCATCGTGATGCTGCCGTAGTTTGTAGAGGCCTCTGGCCTGCCCACGCGAGGCAGCCGCGCTCGGCACGCCAGGCTGGCCCTCGACGAACGCCGAGCTCGGGAACTGGCCCTTCCGGCATACCCTCCGATGCTGCGCTGGCTGTGCGAATAGCGCCCCCATTCCTTCCGCAAGCCTGATACAGTATTCGCAAATGCAACCCAACCAGATCTCTCGCCGCAGCGTACTTTCCACCGCCGGCGCCGCCCTCACCACGTCGCTGTTCACCGGGCGCGTCCGCGGAGCCAACGACCGCGTCGCCATCGGATTCATCGGCCTGGGGGCCATGGGGTCGGGCAACCTCGGCTACGCCATGAGGGTTCCCGCCGCACAGCCGGTCGCGATCTGCGATATCTACCAGCCGCACGAGGAGCGCGCCGTTGCCGCCGCCAGGAAAGGCGGATTCGACGTCAAAACCGTGAAGGACTTCCGCGACATCATCGCCGACAAGTCGATCGACGCCGTCTGCATCTCCACGCCCGACCATTGGCACGCCTACATGACCGTCGAAGCCTGCAAAGCCGGCAAGGACGTGTACGTCGAGAAGCCCGCCTGTACCTACGTCGAGGAAGGCCAGAAGATGGTGCAGGCCGCGCGCAAGTACAACCGCATCGTGCAGGCCGGCACCATGCAGCGTTCCGGCGGCTACTTCCTCAAAGCGGCGGAGCTGGTCAAGAGCGGCATCGCAGGGGTACCCACGTTCTGCCACACCTTCCAGACGGGCATGACCAACGAGCGCGGCTTCGGCAATCCGCCCGACAGCGATCCGCCCAACGACCTCAATTGGGACATGTGGCTCGGACCCGCACCCAAGGTGCCGTTTAACGCCAACCGCTGGGGCGTGAAGGCCGCCACATTCCCCACCTTCCGCTACTTTTGGGATTACGCCGGCGGCGCCATGACCGACTGGGGCGTGCATCTGGTCGATCCCCTGCATCAATGCTTCGACGAGGTCATGCCGCTAGCCATCACCGCCCTGGGTTCGAAGTTCTACGTGAAGGACAACGTCGAGACGCCGGACACCATGCTGGCGACCTTCCAGTACCCCAAGTTCCTGGCCACTTACGAAAGCCGCACCTGCAATCCGATGCCGCTGCTGCCCGTGGGCCAGGGCTATGGCACTGCCGTCCACGGCACCGAAGCGACGATCTTCGTCAATCGCGGCGGGTGCTGGTTGATTCCCAACGCGCGCTCCAAGGTGGAAGCGCAAACGTACGAAAAGGACCAGCAGATGTCCGCGATGAACGTTCCTCACTGGCAGAACTGGCTGGAGTGCATCAAGACCCGCCAGCGCCCGATGAGCGAAATCGAGACCTGCGTCCGGTCTTCGACCGCCTGCCTGCTGGCCAATCTGTCGATGCGCTTCCAGTCGCGCATCGATTGGGATGAGCCGAACTGGACCGTCAAGCAGGACGAAATCAAACCCCACCTCAAGGCCCGCTATCGCGCGCCCTGGAAGCTGGAAGTGTAACGGGACAAGGAAAAACCGGCGGCGCCTGCGGAACGTTTTCTTCCAACGTTCGCGAGGCCCGCCGGTTCGCGCCACTTCAATTGCCTCTTCTACCAGCAAGCGGCTGGCCAGACACGCAAGGCGTGAGGCAGGTCACGCATCCGCCGCTCAGCTCGCAGCCAACTGTCGCAAGACATACGGCAGGATGCCGCCGTTGCGGTAATATTCCACCTCCTGGGGTGTGTCCACGCGGACGTCAACCGTGAAAGTCTTACCGCCTGCGCGCACCGTTGCCTTCCGTCCGCCCCTGTTCAATGAGGCGGCCACCCCCACGACGTCGAACACCTCCTCGCCCGTGAGTCCGAGTGAAGCTGCATTCTCGCCGGGCTGAAATTGAAGCGGCAGCACTCCCATTCCGACCAGGTTGGTCCGGTGGATACGCTCGAAACTCTCCGCGATCACCGCGCGCACCCCGAGCAGCGCCACGCCCTTCGCCGCCCAATCGCGCGACGATCCCGAGCCGTACTCCTTGCCCGCAACGATCAGCAGCGGCACGCCCTCGGCCTGGTATTTCATCGAGGCGTCGTAGATGAACATCTGCTCACCGTCCGGCAGGTGGCGCGTCCAGCCGCCTTCGGTGCCGGGCGCAAGCTGGTTCCGGAGGCGAATGTTGGCCAGCGTACCGCGCACCATCACCTCGTGATTGCCGCGGCGTGCGCCGTAGCTGTTGAAGTCCTTCGGTTGAACGCCGAGCGAGATCAGGTACTTTCCGGCGGGACTGTCTTTCGGAATCGAGCCCGCGGGCGAGATGTGGTCGGTAGTCACCGAATCGCCGAGCACCGCCAGCACCCGCATGCCGTGGAAATCCGTCAGCGGTTTGCCTGGGTCGGCCATCTGGTCGAAGTAGGGCGGCTTCTTGATATAGGTGGAGGATTCGTCCCAACGGTAGATCTGTCCGGTGGGAATCTTCATCGACTGCCAGTTCTTGTCGCCGTCGAACGCCCGTGCGTACTCCTGCTGGTACATTTCGCGATGAACGCAAGCCCGCACGCTGGCCTCTACCTCTTCATTGGTGGGCCAGATGTCGCGCAGGTAGACCGGCTTGCCGTCCGAACCTGTTCCCAGGGGATCGTTGGCCAGGTCGAGATCCACGGTCCCGGCAAGCGCGTAGGCGATCACCAGCGGCGGTGAGGCCAGGTAGTTCGCCTTCACCAGCGGATTCACGCGCCCCTCGAAATTGCGATTCCCGCTCAGCACCGCCGAGACCACCAGGTTCTCCTTCTGCACTGCCTCGGCGACCGGCTCGGGGATAGGGCCGCTGTTGCCGATGCAGGTGGTGCAGCCGAATCCCACCAGGTGAAAATTGAGCTGTTCCAGGTACGGCATCAGGCCGGAGTCGCGGTAGTAATCGACCGCCACCTTCGAGCCGGGCGCGAGGCTGGTTTTTACCCAAGGCTTCACCTTGAGACCGCGCTCCGCGGCCTTCTTGGCCACCAGGCCGGCCGCCAGCATCAGGCTGGGATTCGACGTGTTGGTGCAGCTCGTGATCGCGGCGATTACCACCGCCCCGTTGCCCAGCTCGCCGCTGGCGGGAAGCGTCGCATTGGGGAAAGCGGCCCGGAAATTCTTCTTTACGTCGGGCAGTTCCACGCGGTCCTGCGGCCGTTTTGGCCCGGCCAGCGACGGGACCACCGTCGCCAGGTCGAGTTCCAGCGTGTCTGCGTAGGCCGGATCCGGCGTGGAGTCGGTGCGGAAGAGTCCCTGCTCCTTGCTATAGGTCTCCACCAGCGCAATCTGCTCCGGATCGCGGTTGGTGAACTTGAGGTAGTCCAGCGTTTCCTGGTCCACCGGGAAGAAGCCCATGGTGGCGCCGTACTCCGGCGACATGTTGGCCACGGTGGCCCGGTCGGCCAGCGCGAGCGCGCTCAGTCCCGGCCCGTAATACTCGACGAACTTTCCGACCACGCCCTTCTTGCGCAGCATCTGGGTGATGGTGAGCACGAGATCGGTGGCCGTGCAACCTTCTTTGAGGCGGCCCATCAGCTTGAACCCGACCACCGGCGGCAGCAACATCGAAACCGGCTGGCCCAGCATGCAGGCCTCCGCCTCGATGCCACCGACGCCCCAGCCGAGCACGCCGAGGCCGTTGATCATCGTGGTGTGCGAGTCCGTGCCGACGACGGAATCGGGATAGACGGTGCCCGCCGGATTGCGGAACACGACCGGCGCCAGATATTCGAGATTCACCTGGTGGACGATCCCCGTATCCGGCGGCACGACGCGGAAATTCGAGAACGCGGTCTGGCCCCAGCGCAGCAGCATGTAGCGCTCGCGGTTGCGTTGGAATTCGAGCATGGCGTTGAGATCGAACGCGTCTTTGCTGCCGAAGTGGTCTACCTGGACCGAGTGATCGATCACCAGGTCGGCCGGCATCAGCGGGTTGGCGCGCGAGGGATCGCCGCCCATTGCGGCCAGGGCGTCGCGCATGGCTGCCAGGTCCACCACGCAGGGCACGCCGGTAAAATCCTGCAGGAGAACACGCGCCGGCATGAAACTGATCTCTTTAGCGCCGGCGCCTTCGCCGCGGGCCACCATCTCGATATCCGGTGCGGAGACGCGTTTGCCATCTTCGTTGCGCAGCAGGTTCTCGAGAAGTATCCGGGTGGAGAACGGGAGCCGGGAGATGCTGCCCACGCCCCGGGATTCGAGCGTGGAGAGCCGGAAATAGTCAAATTCGGCCTTGCCGGAGCGCAGCTTCGCCGCCGCGCCAAAAGTATTTTGTGCCATTAGCTTCGATTATAGCCGCGGGCCCTACGTCTTGAGCTCCGCGACAATCTCCGCCGCGATCTTTCGTGCCTGCTCCAGTTCTCCCGGCGACAGGCTGATCGCGCCCACGCGCGCGTGCCCGCCGCCGCCGTAGCGCTCGCAGATCGATGCCAGGTTATGCTTGGGCTCCACCGGAGTCCACGGATTCGACCCCACCGAGATCTTCGTGCGAAAACTCGACGGGCTCACCGATACCGTGTACGTCGAGCCCGGAAACAGGTAGTACGGAATGAACTTGTTGTACCCCTCCATTTCCTGGCCCGCCAGGTCGAAGAACACCACCCCGTCGTCTTGCATCGCCCGCCCGCGAATCACGTCGATCGATTGCAGATGCCGTTCGTACAGCGGATTGTAGAGCCCGCACACCTCTGGCTCCCGGATGATCTCGGCCAGGGGCCGGTGCTGCATCCAGCGAATGATCTTTTGCACGATGTCGTTGCCCTTGGCCGCTTCGATTACGAGAGTCAGCTTCATCGCCGGCTCACCCAGCTCCACCGCCGTCCGCGCGTCGGGATACTGCGCCCCGTCGATGATCACGCTCCAGTGCACCAGGTCGTCCAGGTCCGGCGCGCGAAAGCCGTACCTCTCCGCGGCGACTCTGCAGATGAAGGACGTACAGCTCTTGTAACTCGGGTCGTACAGCTTACGGCCGCTGCGATCGCGGCGGAAGTGTTCGGCGTCATCAGCGCTCAGAAATGCGCTCTGATGGTGGTCGAACCACCAGGTCAGCCTGGGACTGCTGGAGTATTTGAAATCCACGATGGCGTTCTCGTCGCCATCGAACAGCGCGGCATCGAACTCCTGGGAAGCCTTATGGGCCATCCCGGTATAGCGGAACTCGGCATCCGGGTGAACAGCGCCCGCGATGAAGCGGCTGAAATAGGCAGCCGACGCTGCCCCGTCAAAACAATGGTCGTGATACAGGATTCGTAACAACATCGATTCGCCAGGGGAAAACCTTTCAGCTTGCCTGAACCCGGGAGGAAATGCAACTGTATGGTATGCGCACCATCCCCGGCTGGGACCAGTACTACCTGGAGATCTGCAAAGTAGTCGCGGCGCGGAGCAAGGATCCCAATACGCAGATCGGATGCGTGATTGTCGGGCCGAACCACGAGATCCGCTCCACCGGCTACAATTCGTTCCCGCGCGGCATCCGTGACGACGTGCCCGAGCGCCTGGTCCGGCCCACGAAATATCTCTGGATCGAACACGCCGAGCGCAACGCCATCTGCAACGCGGCCCGCGCCGGCACCGCGACCGAAGGCTGCACAATCTACGTGGAAATCATGCCTTGCATGGATTGCGCGCGCGCCGTGGTCCAGGCGGGCATCATCCAGACTGTCGTCTCAGCCGGGCGAATGGCCCAGTATTCCAGCGAATACTACAACGAGCATTTCGGGATGGTGGAGGTACTGTTCCGCGAAGCCGGCGTGTCCGTACGTCAGGTCTGAGCAGCGGGCCTATTCGTCCGCCGTCACTTCCGCCGTTTCGTGCCGATCTTCGCGCTCCAGAGGCACGTAAAACCGGCGTTCACAGCAGCGGCAGCGGAGAGGCATGCGCCCCAGCATCCCCATGATGAAATCCAGCGGACCCCGCCGGTGCGAATGGCGAACATCGAGACTCCCGCAGCCCGGGCACCGGAATTTTCCGTCGAAAGGCAAAATCTTGACCTACTCTCGCGAGATTACCAGATCCCGTCGAAATCGCAATTGCGTTTTCGTACGGTACGAGCCTAGGAGAGTTTCTCTATGTCCGATGGTTCACCGAACCGGGTGCCGATCAGCGTGGAATCGATACTCTTGAGCAGGCCGGTCAGCACGCTTCCGGCCCCCGCTTCGATGAACCGCGTGGCGCCCCGCGCCGCCAGGCACCGGATCGTTTCCACCCAACGTACGGGGTTAGGTACCTGCTGATACAGGCCTTCACGAGCGTCCGTGCCGGTCCGGACCTCGCTCGCACGCCAGTTGTTAACCAGCGGGCACGCCAGGTCGCGGAACTCGGTGGCGTCCAGGTCCGCTCGCAGACGCTCCTGCGCCGGCTTCATCAGCGCGCAGTGGAACGGCGCGCTCACCGGGAGCAGCACCGCCCGCCGGGCCCCGGCCGCTTTGGCCAGCTCGACCGCCCGGCTCACCGCGCCCGCGTGTCCGGCGATCACCACCTGCTCGGGCGAGTTCAAGTTCGCCGCGCTCACGATCTCGCCCTGCGCCGCTTCGGCCAGCACCGCGCCCAGCTTGCCTTCAGGCAGACGGAGCAGCGCGGCCATCGCCCCTACGCCCGGCGGTACGGCATCCTGCATGTAGCGTCCCCGGCTGCGGACCAGCCGCACCGCGTCGGCGAACCGCAGGCTGCCTGCCGCGACCAGCGCGGAGTACTCTCCCAGGCTGTGCCCCGCCACGTAGTCCGGCGACCACCCGCGCTCGCGCAGCGCCTCGAACGCCGCAATCGAAACGGTTAGCAGCGCCGGTTGCGTGTTCTCGGTCAGTTTGAGCTGTTCGTCCGGCCCCTCGAAGCACAGCTTTGAAATGGCGAATCCCAGCGCCTCGTCGGCTTCCTCGAACACGCGCCGCGCAACCGGGAACGCTTCGGCCAGACCCTTGCCCATGCCCGTGGCCTGTGAGCCCTGACCGGGAAAAAGAAAAACGGTGGATGGTGTCAACTTGAGATTGTAACTTGCGGCCGCCTTCGGACGGTCGGGTCAACGTTCCAGGATCAGTCGCATCGAGCCGAAATCGAGAGTCACCCGCCGGGCCAGGCCCAGCAGGTCCATCCCCGCGCTCCCGGAGCAATTGACGCATTCGCTCTCGATCTGCTCGAGCAGCAGCGGTACCGCGGGCAGGACCAGGTCCTTACCCCCGATGCGGAACGGCAGGTCGCGCAAGCTCGTGGCCTCCACCTCCACCGGCTCGCCCAAGCTCTGAAATCCCTGCTTCCTCCGCTTTTCCCCCTCCGGCGCGGCATCTTCCGAGAAACTCGAAAACAACATGGTCGTCGGATTCCCCGTGTCGAGAACGAAGCTCAGCCGCCTCCGCTCCACGGTTGCTTCCACCAGCAGCAGCGAACTGTCGAAGCAGATGTTCGAGTCCTGCAACCGGGGACGTTTCGAAGGCAGCCCGATCTCGAAGTTCCCCGCCTTGTCCCACCGCATGGTGCCGAACGCCATCATCACCGGCAGCCCGAGAATGGCGGGTGGCGACTCCGGGTCCGCCATGAATCCGGGCTGATTGTCCGGCAGCACGCAGAACGGAACGTTGCGCAGCCGGAAACTCCCCGCCTCCAGTTCGGCGGCAGTGCCGGCGCGGCACGCCAGTCGCCGGCCCACCGCGTCCGACATCGAAAAACTCTCTTCGTGAATCGTCATTGCCAGCGCGCGCGCCCGCGATTCCGCGATCACACTCAGTGAAGCTCCGGTATCCAGGGTGAAGTCGGCCGGCTTCCCGTTCACCGAGATGCGCACACCGAGCGAATCGTTGCGGTTGACGTAGCTCAGCCGCGAAAAGCCCCGCGACACCACGGTCTGTTCGGGATAGCGTGCCAGGACGGCCAGCCGGTCGCGCGACTCCTTCCATTCGGCGCTCGGCGCCGTGCTGCCGGGCCGCTCGAGTTGAGCCAGTGCCTGCCGCAGCCGGCCGTTGCGCGCATAGAGAGCCGCCAGCAGCCCTTCGGCCATGGTGGCCGCCTCGGAATCCGGCGCGCTCTTGATCACCGCGCCCAGGTCCAGCTCGGCCTGCCTGGTATCGTTGAACGCCGCTGCCACCGCGCCCCTCGCGATCCGCGGCACGCTGCCTTTGAGCAGTGCGTCGCGCAGCGCAAAATAGTGTGCCGCTTCCACCGGCTTCCCGCCGTCCGGCGCGCGCTCGGGCCGCGGGCTCGCCGACGGCGGCGCCGCGGGAGCCGCCGGAACCGGGTCCATGGTGGTGGTCATCGAAGATTCCGCTGTGAATTTGCGGTAGTCCTGGTAGACCGAGTCGTTACGAAACAGGATCTTGCCGGTGCTGGTCTCGTAGGTATCGGCAACTGGAAGCAGGTACTCTGCGCCTGCCACCATGACGCGCTCGTAATCCACGCTCTCGCTGCCCGGCGAGTGCGATACCGGCACATCCTCCGGCTCCAGAGTGATCCGCATCACGGCCAGCGAATTCCGCTCGATGTATAGCAGTCCGTGATACCCGTAGGTGACCGATTTGCAGTTCTGGAACAGCACCCAGGAGACACAGCGGCTGGATTGCGCCTGAGAATTCGCCAGCGCCACCCGGTAGGCGAAAACCAACGCTGGGCGGTCGCGCAGCGTCTCCCACCCCTTCCATTGGAAGGCCGGCTGTGTCGCGGGATCGAACAACTGCGCCAGGATCCATCCGAAATTCCCGTTGGTCGAAACGAATCCCTCGCCTACCACCGAGAGAGGCAGTTTCTTTCTGGGCGCATCGTTCACCTCCACGATCTGGTAATGCTCCTCGTGCCCGTAATAGCTCAGTTCCTGGGCAACTTTCACCTGAAACTGCCAGTCGCCGCCCCCGCTCTTTTTCCGGAAATGTCCGGTGACGCGCCGGCACGTGAAATCCGGCAGCCGGACGATGTAGTCGCGCGCAAAATCGCCCACCGTTTGCAGGATCTTCTGTTGTTCGCCGGCATCCGGGGCCGGCTGCGCGCCGGCCGCCGCCAGCGCCAGCAACGCGATTGCGAAACTCCTCATCCCCCGGTTCGGATTGTAACACCCGCCCCCCGCGGGGCGGACGATCGTTGTCTGTCAGTCCGGCCACCGGCCGCAGGAGGCGTTTTTCGCTTCTTCTCCCGCTACAATATCCACATGCCCGCCATCGAATCCGTCATGCTCGCCCTAGGTACGCCCGCGCCTGGTTTCGCTCTACCCGACGCGGTCTCGGGAGAATCCATCACCCTCGAGACCTTCGCCGGCAAGGGCGCGCTCCTGGTCATGTTCATCTGTCCCCACTGCCCCTTCGTCAAACACGTGCAGACCGGGCTTGCCAGGCTCGGCACGGACTATGCGGAGGCCTCCCTCGGCATTGTCGCTGTCTGCTCCAACGACGTAGCCCAATTCCCGGAAGACGGTCCCGATGGCCTCCGCCAGCAGGCCCGCGAGCTTGGTTTCGGCTTTCCCTATTGCTTCGATGAAACCCAGGATGTTGCTCGCGCCTTTCAGGCAGCCTGCACTCCCGATTTCTTCCTGTTCGATGCAGGCCGCAAGCTCGTCTACCGCGGCCAGCTCGATTCCAGCCGCCCCGGCAACGATCTGCCTGTCACCGGCGCCGATCTGCGCGCGGCCATCGATGCGGTGCTCGCCGGCCGGCCTTTAGGCGCCGATCAGAAACCCAGCATCGGCTGCAACATCAAGTGGAAGCCGTAGTGGATAAGGTCGCCCTTTTCGGCGCCGCCGGAGCGATCGGCCAATCGGTTGCTCCCGAGCTGGAGCGCCGCGGCATCGCGTTCCGCGCCGTCGGCCGCTCGCGGGAGAAGCTCGATCGCGCCTTTTCCGGACTCCCGCATGCCGAAGTCTTTCCGGCCGACCTGGGCGACCTCCGCTCCGCGGGCGCCGCAGCGCGCGGCATCGACACCATCATCTATTGTGTCGGCCTCCCCTATCCCTCCCACCACCTGCATCCACAGCTCATGCGCACCACCCTGCAAGCCGCGAGATCCGAGGGTGTGCGCCGCCTGGTGCTGGTCTCCAGCGTGTATGCCTTCGGCGTGCCCCGTACCTCCCGTGTCGCCGAGACTCACCCGCGTGAGCCGCATACCGCCAAAGGCCGCTACCGCAAAGATCAGGAGGACCTCGTCCTCGCCGCCCACGCCTCGGGCGCGCTACAGACCATGATCGTCCGCCTGCCCGATTTTTACGGTCCTCATGCCGACCTCGGGCTCGCCCCCCTGGTCTTTCAGGCCGCTCTCGCGGGCAAGACGGTCAACTGGCCCGGGGTGGTCAACACCGCCCACGAATTCGTCTTCGTCCCGGACACCGGCCCGGTGATCGCCGAACTGGCCGCGCGCGACGATTGTTACGGCGATGCCTGGCACTACGGCGGACCGGGCTCCATCAATACCTTGGACTTCATCACCCGCGTCTACCGTGCCGCCGGCCACGCTCCCAAATACCGCGCCGCCGGCAAGACCCTGCTGCGTATCGCCGGCTGGTTCGACCCGAACATCCGCGAGGTGATCGAAATGCTCTATCTCCAGGAAACCCCTCTGATCCTGGATGACGCGAAGCTCGTCTCACGCCTCTGCGCGGTTCACAAGACCCCTTACGACCAAGGCATCCGGGAGACCCTGGATCGAATGCATGCCGTCGTACATTCCTCTTGAAGGCATGTTCGCATCCCAACCTAAGTAGAATAACTACTAGTATCAAGCGGCCTTTTTTCAAGCACATTCTGCTTGCAAAGCCTGGTTCGCTCATGTCAGCATATCGAAAGCATTTTGCCACTGGGCGGAAGTGCACTCCTCTGCCCCGACGGAACAGTTCGATTGTACGAGCACCATATCCAAGGAGGGAACCGATTCCGCTATGAGCACCACGAGATCTTCCATATTGCGCTTGGCGGCGTTAGCTGCCTTTGCTGCATTCCTCGCGGCCACGCCCGCTTCCGCTGGTTTAATCATCAACCTGACTTTCGACGGGACCATCGCGACCAACTTCGGTGCCAATGCCGTAGCGATGGAGAACGCCGTGACCTACGCGGCGCAGCAATACGATAATCTTTTCTCGGATCCGATCCACATCAACATCAACGTGAGCAGCGCTCCCGGAACCAGCATCCTGGGGCAGAGCAGCACCTTCCTCAATTCCGTCAGCTATGCGACTCTGCGCAATGCCGTGATCAACGATGCCAAGTCTTCCGACGATGCCACCCTCACCGGCGCCGGCGGCGACCTCCCGGCAGCGAACCCGATCAGCGGCGCCACTTATTGGGTATCGACTGCTCAGTCCAAGGCCCTGGGCATCACCCCGGACAATGGAGCCACCGACGGAACCGTAACGTTCGGTGCCGGCTTCAGCTACACGTTCGATCCGAACAGCCGCGCGGTGGCTGGCGAATTCGATTTTATCGGCGTCGCGGAGCACGAACTCTCCGAAGTGATGGGCCGCTTGGGCATCTCCGGCGGTACGATCGGAAGCACGGCTAACAGCTATTCGCTGATCGACCTGTACGACTATTCCGGCTCCGGCACACGGAACGCCACTGGGTTTGGCGGCAGCTTCTCGGTCGATAACGGAAACACGCTTCTCAAAGCGTTCAACACGGTGTCCGGCGGCGACACTCGCGATTGGCAGAGCGGCACGAACGACTCCTACAACGCCTTCAGCAACTCGGGCGTCAAGAACGACATCAGCGCGACTGACATCCGCGTGATGGACGTCCTCGGCTACGATCTTGCAGTCCCGGAACCGTCGACTACTTTGCTCGTGCTCTCCACCCTGATCGTGGGCGGCGGCCTTCGTAAGAAACTCGCCCGCCGCTAGATTCATACAGCACCTCGACGTGGGGCACAGTAGAATAGAGATAGTGCCCCTCGTTCCTCCATACATCGAGTCCCTCCGGCCCTACGAGGCTGGCCGCACCATCGAAAGCGTCCGCCGCCAGTACGGACTCACTCGCATCGCCAAGCTCGCCTCCAACGAAAACCCGCTCGGAGCCTCCCCCAGGGCCATCGAGGCCATGACCCGATCGCTCGCCGGCCTCAACTTCTACCCCAACGGCGGCCTCGACCTCCGCGAAGTCCTCGCCCGCGAGTTCGAGCTCAAAATCGAAAACGTCATCGCCGGTAGCGGCAGTGAAGGCATTATGAGCAACATCATCCGTGCCTTTCTCTGCGACGAAGACGAAGTCCTGACAACCGAGGCTGCCTTTATCGGCTTTCAGGTGCTGGCCCGCTCCCGCGGCGTCCGCTACCGCACCGTCCCCTACCGTGACTGGCACTACGATCTCGAGGCCCTTGCCGGCCTGATCAACGAGCACACCAAGATCATCTATCTCGCCAACCCCAACAACCCCACCGGCACCATTTTCACCAAGCACCAGTTCGATCAGTTCTACCGCCACGTTCCGGAGCGCGTTCTCATCATCCTCGACGAGGCCTACTTCGAGTACGCCAAGGACAACCCGCGCTACCCCGACTCGATGCACTACCGCTACGACAATGTAATCACCCTGCGCACGTTTTCCAAAGTCTACGGCTTGGCCGGCGCGCGCATCGGATATGGGTTCGCGCACGAAGAGCTGATCCGCAACCTGCTCAAAGTCAAGCTCCCTTTCGAGCCTTCGACACCCGCGCAGGCCGCCGGCATCGCCGCTGTGGCGGATCACGAGTTTCTGCACCGCTCGCTCGAGCTGAACGCCCGGGGGCTGAGCTTTCTAACGGAGGGCCTGCAGGACGCCGGCGTGACCGTCGTCCCGTCGCAGGCAAATTTTGTCATGGCCGTGCTTCCGACGGAAGAAGAAGCCGGCCGCACGTTTGAGAAACTGCTGTCGCAGGGCGTGGTGGTCCGCCCGCTGAAGGCATTTGGCCTGCCCAACTGCCTGCGCGTCTCCACCGGGACCGACGAGGACAACCGCCTTTGCATCGACGCATGGAGGAGGGTGAATGCCGCAAACATTGGAGCAGTCCCCGCGGACTGAAAAGGATTTCCTGCCGCTCAACGGCACCGACCACATCGAATTCTACGTAGGCAACGCGCGCCAGGCCGCGCACTACTACCGCACTGCATTCGGCTTCGAGCTGAAGGCCTATCGCGGCCCCGAAACCGGCGTCCGCGACCGCGCCAGTTACCTGCTGGTGCAGAATAAAATCCGCTTTGTTCTCACCACCGCCCTGCATCCCGATCACCCGATCACGGAGCAGGTCCGCATGCACGGCGACGGCGTCCACGATATCGCCCTCTGGGTCGATGACGCCGAAGCCGCATGGACCGCCACCGTCGAGCGCGGCGCGCGCAGCGTGCGCCCGCCCGAAAACCTGCGCGATGCCAGCGGCGAAGTCCGCCTCGCCTCCATCGCCATCTACGGCGACTCGATCCACACCTTCGTCGAGCGCCGCAACTATGGCGGCGTCTTCCTGCCCGGGTTCGAGCCGGTCGCCGGCCCCGATCCTCTCGCCCGTTCCACCGGCCTCAAGTACATCGATCATATGGTGGGCAATGTCGGCTGGGGTGAGATGGAGCGCTGGGTCGATTTCTATCACGACGTGATGGGCTTCCGCATGTTCAAGCACTTCGACGACAAGGACATCTCCACCGAGTACTCCGCCCTCATGTCGAAAGTCATGGCCAACGGCAACGACCGCGTCAAGTTCCCCATCAACGAGCCGGCCGAAGGCAGGCGCAAGAGCCAGATCGAGGAATACCTCGACTTCTACCACGGCCCCGGCGTCCAGCACATCGCCATGGCCACGGATAACATCCTCGAGACCGTGGCCGCCATGCGCCGCAATGGCGTCGAGTTCCTGCGCGTCCCCTCCACGTACTATGACGACCTGGAAGCACGCGTCGGCAAGATCGACGAGCCCATCAGCGATCTCCGCGAGCTCGGCGTCCTGGTCGACCGCGACGACGAAGGCTACATGCTCCAGCTCTTCACCCGCCCGGTCGAAGACCGCCCGACACTCTTCTACGAGGTGATTCAACGCAAGGGCAGTCGCAGCTTCGGCAAAGGCAACTTCAAGGCGCTCTTCGAAGCCATCGAACGAGAGCAGGCCCTCCGCGGCAACCTGTGATGTAAGCCGGACCGGCTTGCCGGTCCGGCTTCGCGCTCCTCCGTCCCATTTCCGGACACTCGCCGCAATGCTACTGTAGTAGCAACCGCTTTCTGAACATGAAGTTAGCCTGTGGTACGCGAAGTGCCCAGAGCATCAGGCTGCGGCACCCTTGAGCCGACGATGAAAAGTGATACCCGCATGCCGTGCATCCTGGTCGCCGATGACCAGGCGGACGTTTTGGAAGCGCTCCGCTTCCTCATCAAGGGCGAAGGCTACCAGGCCGTCGCCGTCAACTCTCCCCCCGCGGTCATCCATGAAGTCGAATCTCGCGATTTCGACGCCGTCCTCATGGACCTCAACTACACCCGCGATACGACCAGCGGCCAGGAAGGTCTCGAGCTCCTCAATCGCATCCAGCTCCTGGACACCACCCTTCCCGTCATCGTCATGACGGCCTGGGGCAGCGTCGAGCTGGCCGTGGAAGCCATGCGCCGCGGCGCGCGCGACTTCATCCAGAAGCCCTGGGACAACGCCCGCCTCTCCGCCATCCTCAAGACCCAGATCGAGCTCGGCCGCGCCCTCCGCAAAGGCCAGCGCCTCGAAGCCGAAAACAGCGCGCTCCGCTCCGAACGCTTCCCTCAGCTCATCGCGCAGTCCGCCGCCATGCGCCCCGTGCTCGACGTCATCTCCCGCGTCGGCCCTTCCGACGCCAACGTCTTCATCACCGGCGAAAACGGCACCGGAAAAGGCCTGGTCGCGCAGACGCTCCACTCCGTCTCCCTCCGCTCCACGCGCCCGCTGGTCACCGTCAACACAGGCGGCCTGGCCGAAGGCGTTTTCGAAAGCGAGCTCTTCGGCCACGTCAAGGGCGCGTTCACCGACGCCAAGTCCGACCGCGTAGGCCGCTTCGAGATGGCCGACGGGGGGACGCTCTTCCTCGATGAAATCGCCAACATCTCGTCCGCCCTGCAATCCAAGCTTCTGCGCACGCTCGAGACCGGCGATTTCGAGCGCGTCGGCTCCTCGAAGACCCGACGGGTGGACGTTCGTGTTTTCTCCGCCACCAACGCCGATATCGCCGCCGACGTCGCCGAGGGCAAGTTCCGCCAGGATCTCCTCTTCCGCCTCAACACCATCGAGATCCGCCTGCCTCCCCTTCGCGACCGCCGCGAAGACATCCCGCTGCTGGCCGCGCACTTTCTACGCCAACACTGCGAGCACTACCGCAAGCACATCACCGGCTTCGACGAGCCTGCGATCAAGGCGCTGCTCGCACACGCCTGGCCCGGCAACGTGCGCGAGCTCGATCATGCTGTCGAGCGCGCCGTCCTCATGGCGCAGGGCGACATGGTGCGCGCCGCCGATCTCGGCCTCCGCACCGGCCGCGAGGGCCCGCCCCGCCTCGAAGAAATGAGCCTGGAAGACGTCGAAGCGCTGCTTATCAAGAAGGCCCTGGCCCGCTTCAGCGGCAACGTCAGCCACGCCGCCAACGCGCTCGGCCTGAGCCGCAGCGCGCTCTACCGCCGCCTGCAAAGATACGGACTGTGAGTAATCCGGAAAAGCCCGCCCACATCAGCTACGAAGGCCGGATCGTGCTGCTCGCCTTCCTCGCGGGCCTTCCCGGCTCGGCAGCCGCGCTCTGGATGCTTTGGAACGATGGCAACTCCGCCAAGGTCGAGTGGACCCTTACTGTGATCATCGTCGTCGCGTGGCTCGGTTTCGCCTTCGCCATCCGCGAGCGCGTGGTCTTCCCGCTCCAGACGCTTTCCAACCTGCTCGGCGCCCTTCGCGAAGGTGATTTCTCCGTCCGCGGCCGTTCTCCGCGCCCCGACGACGCTCTCGGCGAAGTGATGCGCGAGGTGAACACCCTCGGTAGCACACTGCGCGAACAGCGCCTCGGGGCCATGGAGGCCACCACGCTTCTGCGCAGCGTGATGCGCGAGATCGCCGTTGCCATTTTTGCCTTCGACGAAAACGAGCGCCTGCGCCTGGTAAACCGCGCCGGCGAGACCCTGCTGGCCGCCCCGGCAGAGCGCCTCCTCGGACAGACCGCGCAAGAGCTCGGCATGGACCCCTGCCTCGACGGTCCCGCCGTCACCACGCTTCAGACCGTCTTCCCCGGCGGCGCCGGCCGCTTCGGCGTGCGCCGCACCCGCGTCCGCGAACACGGCCTGCCGCTGGAGCTCGTCGTCATCTCCGACCTCACCCAGGCCCTGAGCGAACAGGAGCTCCAAGCCTGGCAGCGCCTGGTCCGCGTGCTCGGCCACGAGCTCAACAACTCCCTCGCGCCCATTAAGTCCATCGCCGGCAGCCTGGAATCCATCGTTTCGCGCGATCCGCTCCCCGAAGACTGGCGCGACGATATGCGCCGCGGCCTCAGCGTGATCACCTCCCGATCCGAAAGCCTCAGCCGCTTCATCGGCGCCTATGCGCGCCTCGCCAAGCTCCCGCGCCCCCAATTGCAGCCGCTCAACATCGCCGATTGTGTGGGCCGGGCTGTCAGCTTCGAGACCCGTGTACACGTCGCGGTCGACCCCGGTCCCAGCGTCACCGTGCAGGGCGACCCCGACCAGCTCGAGCAGGTGCTTATCAACCTCCTGCGCAATGCCGCCGACGCCTCGCTCGCCACCAGCGGCAACGTCACCATCGGCTGGCACCGCGACGGCTCGATGATGGAGGTCTGGATCAAGGACGAAGGCCCCGGTCTTTCCAGCACCGCCAACCTGTTCGTCCCCTTCTTCACCACCAAGCCCGGCGGCAGCGGTATCGGCCTGGTGCTCAGCCGTCAGATCGCCGAAGGCCACGGCGGCGCATTGGCGTTGGAAAACCGCCCCGACGGCCCCGGCTGCATCGCACGCCTGCGCCTTCCGGCGTAAGCGGGGCTCCCGACCGGCCCCGGTTCAGGGATTCTTCCTGGGGTCGGGTGCCGGAGTTCCTCCAGCCTGTCCGTTCCACTCGGCATCGCTCAAATGCCAGCCGCCGCCGAGCGCCTCGTAGAGCTGAACGATCACCAGGCGCCGGTCCAACTCCGTCTGTGCCAGCGCATTCTCGGCCGGCACTAATTGCTGCTGCGCTTCCAGCACCTCGAAGTATCCCGACTTGCCGGCCATGTAACGCTGCATGGAAACCTCTACCGCGGCCTGATACGCCAGCACGGCTTCCATCTGGCGCTGCCGCACGCCTTCCAGCTTTTCGCGCGTGATGAGCGCGTTCGAAACGTCGCGAAACGCGGCCAGCACCGTCTGCTCGTACTCGATGCGCGTCTCTTCCCAGGCCGCCACCGCCTGGCGTTTTTGCGCGCGAAGGGATCGCCCTTCCCAGATCGGCCCGGTCGCGCTCGCCGCCCCGCTAAGCACCATTGTGCGCCCGGACGTGAAATCCTCCAGGGGACTGCTCATCCTTCCGAAGAGCGCCGTCAGGCCGATCTTCGGAAAAAACGCCGCCGTCGCGATGCCGATTTGGGCGTTCGCGGCGCGCACCTTCATCTCGGCCTCCAGCACGTCCGGCCGCCGCTCCAGCAGTTGCGAGGGTATCCCGGCGGGCACTTCCGGGGGCATCGTCTGTTCCAGCAGCGTGCCTTCCCGCGGGATCGCGCCCGGCGCCGATCCCAGCAGCAGGCGGATCTCGTTTTCCTGAATCGCGATGCGGCGCTCCAGCTCGGGAATGGCGGCGGCTGTCATCGCCAGAGCCGCCTCCGCGCGCGTCGAATCCAGCCGCGACGCCGTGCCTGCTTCCAGGCGCTCCTGAAAAATCCGCAAGCTCTCCTCGAATGACTTGACGTTGCGGTACGCGATCTCGAGCCGCAGATATAGTTCGAGCAGCTCGAAGTACGCTCTCGCCACGCCGCCTGTCAGGGAAAGCAGCACCCCGCGGCGTGCCTGTTCGGTGGCCAGGTAGTTGGCCAACGAGTATTCGTTGAGCCGCCGGATCCTCCCCCAGACGTCGGCCTCCCACACAGCCCCGATTCCGATCGCAACCGCACCCCGCCGCTCGCCGACCGCTCCCGTGGGGCTGCCTAGAAACTCGTTTTCGCCGCCGCTGATCCCCGCCTCGTACCCGATTGACGGGAAGTACTCCGATCGCGTCTGCACGCGATACTGCCGCGCCTGCTCCACGCGCTGCGCCGCCACCCGCAGGTCGTTGTTGTTTGCGACTGCCGTCTTGACCAGCTTGCGTAACGTGTCGTCGCGGAAGACCTCCCACCACGGCAGGTCCCCCAGCGACGTCGATTCCGCCGCGGTCTGTCCCCGGCTCAGCGGCGGCGCGGTGACCGCCGGACGCTGGTACCGCGGTCCCACCAGGCAGCCGGCAAGCAGGAAGACGAAGCCGGCCGCGATGCATCGAGCGATGTTTCGCATCTCAGTGCCCTCCTCCCGCCGGCCCCGATTTGTGGCGCGGGGCGATCCGCTCCATCAGGTAAAACGTGACCGGGATCAGCAGCACCGCGATCCCCGTCGCCGCGGACATGCCCCCGATCACGCAACTGCCTACCACCCGGCGCGCCAGCGCGCCCGCTCCGCTTGCCATCCACAGCGGGACGCAGCCCAGAATGAACGCGAAGCTCGTCATCAGGATCGGGCGCAGCCGCAGCCGGGCAGCCTCCAGCGCGGCATCCGTCAGGCCCATGCCCCCTTGGAACCGCACCTTCGCGAACTCCACGATCAGAATCGCGTTCTTGGCCGCCAGGCCGATCAGCATCACCAGCCCGATCTGCGCGTAAACATCGTTGGTGATCTCGCGCAGATACAGCGTCGCCAGCGCGCCGGCCACCGCCACCGGCGTCCCCAGCAGCACGCTCACCGGCAGCGTCCAGCTTTCGTAGAGCGCCGCCAAGATGAGAAATACGAACACCAGCGACATGCCGAACACCGCCATCGGCGACACGCCTTTGCGCGCCACCTGTTCCTGGTAGGACATGCCCGCGTAGTCGAAGCCCATCTCCCGCGGCATGGTCTGCGCGAACGTCTCCTCCAGGGCATCGGTCGCCTGGCGCGAGCTGTAGCCGGGCGCGGCGCTGCCGAAAATCTGCGAGCAGCGATACAGGTTGTAGCGCTGCGTGAACTCGGGACCGATGATTCTTCGGATGTTCGTCAGCGCCGAGAGCGGCACCATGTCGCCCCTGGCGTTCTTGACGTAGAACTGGCCGACGTTCTCCGCGCGCGTGCGTTGCTCCCCTTCCGCCTCGAGATACACGCGCCACTGCCGTCCGAAGCGGTTGAAGTAGTTCACGAACGCGCCGCCCATGAACGTTTGCAGCGTCTGGTAGAGATCGCTCAACGCCACGCCTTGCGCCACCGTCTTGTCCCGGTCCACGTCCACGAACACCTGTGGGATCGAGGGTAGGAACGTGGTGGACAGATTGGTCAGCTCCGGCCGCTTTCTCGCCGCCTGCAGGAAGCGTTGCAGGTTGGAGTTCAGGAACTCGACGTCTGCCCCCGAGCGGTCTTCGAGAATGAAGGTGAACCCGCCCGAAGCGCCTACGCCCGGAATTGCGGGCGGTGTGACCGAGAACGCGATCGCTTCCGGAATTCCGCCAAGCCGCCGGTTCAGATAGCGCGCCAGTTCCGTCGCCTGTTCCTCTCTGCTCTTGCGCTCGCCCCAGGGCCTCAGCTTGATGAAAAACGCGCCCGAGTACGTGTTGGCCACGCCGCTGAACAGGTTGATGCCCGAGACGCTCGTGTACGTTTCCACCGCGGGTATCGTCTTCATCACCTCTTCGATCTTGCGGATCACGACATCCGTGCGCTGCAGCGAAGAGGCGTCGGGCAACTGGATCGAAAGCAGGAAATATCCCTGGTCTTCCTCCGGCAGGAATCCCGTCGGAATTTTCGTACCGAACCAGCCGGCTGCGAACGCGCAGCCCGCCAGCATCGCCAGCGCCAGCACAGACTTCCGGATCAGCCCCGCGCACGCGGCGACGTAGCCGTTCCTTCCGCGCTCAAAGGCACGGTTGAATGCCCGGAAAAACGCCCCCAACGCCCCCCGCGCCCGCAGTTTGTGCCTCAATAGAAGCGACGCCAGCGCCGGGCTGAGCGTCAGTGCGTTGAATGCCGAGATCAAAACCGAGGTCGCCACCGTCATGGCGAACTGCTGGTAGAGCCGGCCGGTGATGCCGGGCACGAAGACGGTGGGCACGAATACCGCCGCCAGGATGATGGCGATCCCGATCACCGGCGCCGACACCTCTTCCATGGCTTTGATTGCCGCAGCCTTCGGATCAAGCCCTTCCTCGATGTGGCGCTGCACCGCCTCCACCACCACGATCGCATCGTCCACCACCAGCCCGATCGCCAGCACCAGCCCGAACAGCGAGAGCGTGTTGACCGAGAATCCGAACACCGGGAAGAATATGAAGGTCCCCACCAGCGAGACCGGCACCGCCAGCAGCGGAATCAGCGTCGCGCGCCAGTCCTGCAGGAACAGGTACGTGACCAGCGCCACCAGCAGCAGCGCCTCCGCAAGCGTCGCCACGATCTCCGAGATGCCTTCGTCCACCGGCAGGGTCGTATCCAGCGACACGAGATAGTCAACGTCGTCGGGAAAGCGCTGCTTCAGGCGCGCCATGACTTCGCGCACGTTCTTCGCGGTATCCAGCGCGTTGGAGCCCGGCAACTGGTACACCGGAATCACGGCGGCCGGGTGCCCGTTCACGCGCCCGGTGATGTTGTAGCTTTCGGCCCCCAGTTCCAGGCGCGCCACGTCCCGCAGACGCAACACCGAGCCGTCCCGGTTCGCGCGAATCACGATCTGGCCGAATTCCTCCGGAGTCACCAGGCGCCCCTGCGCGCGCACCGCGTACGTGAATTCCTGCCCTGCCGGCGCCGGCTCGCTGCCCAACTGCCCCGACGGGTTCAGCGTGTTCTGCTCCCGCAGCGCGCGCGCGATCTCGGAGACCGTCAGTTGCAGCTTGGTCAACTGGTCCGGCTTCACCCAGATCCGCATGGCGTACCGGCCGCCGTACACCAGCACGTCGCCCACGCCGGGCGCGCGCGCCAGCTCGTCCACCATGTTGATGTAGGCGTAATTTGCCAGGAAATTGCGGTCGCGTGTGCCCCTCGGCGAGTAAAGAGAGAGCATTACGAGTGGCATGCTCGTCGCCTTCCTCACCACGACCCCGAAGTTGAGGACATCGAACGGCAGTTGCGTCGCCGCCAGCGACTCCCGCATCTGGGTCAGGATCAGGTTGGTGTTCGGCGGAGTCCCCACTTCGAACGTCACGCGCAAGCCCATGCTGCCGGCGTTCGAGTTGGTGGACATCATGTAGGCCATGTTGTCCACACCGCTCATCTGCTGCTCGACGGGAGCGGCCACGGACTGCTCGATGGTCTGCGCGTCGGCGCCCAGGAACGTGGCGGTGATCGTCACCTCGGGCGGCACGATGTCCGGAAACTGCGCCACCGGCAGCGAGAGCATCGAGATCACGCCCACCAGCACCGTAAGAATGGCGATCACGATCGCCACGATCGGCCGGGAGATGAAGAACCTGGACATGGCGCTACTTCCCGCTCCCCTGCGCCGGGCCCGCCTTGGGGCTCACCTCGGATCCGTTGCGCACCTTCTGCAAACCTTCCACGATCACCCGTTCCCCGGGGCGCACGCCTTCTTCCACCACCCACAGGGTGTCCACGCGTTCGGCCACCCGGACCGCGCGGATGGCGACCCTGCTGTCGTCGCCCACCACGGCCACCTGGTACGCGCCCTGCAATTCGGAGACGGCCCTCTGCGGCACCACGGCAGCGCCTTTGCGCACTCCCATGACGCTCCGCACGCGCCCGTACTGCCCAGGCCGCAGAACATTTCCCGGGTTGGGAAAGAGCGCCGCCATGCGCAGCGCGCCCGTACCCACGTCTACCTGGCGGTCAGCCATGTAGAACGTGCCTTTGTGCGCGTACACCGAGCCGTCCGCCAGCAGCAGATCGAGATTCCTGGCCCACTTTTCCGGCCCGCCCGCGCGCTCCTGCGCCAGGTACTCCTGTTCGCTGATGGTGAAATACGCCTTGATGGGATTCACCGTGGACACCGTGGTCAGCGCGATGCCAAGAGGACTCACCAGGTCGCCCACCTGGATTCGGGCCAGTCCGGCGATTCCATCCACGGGAGCGGTGATTTTCGTGAATCCCAGCTTCACTTCCGCGTCGTACACCGCCGCCTTCGCCGCCGCCACCGAGGCCTTAGCCGTCTCGATCGCGGCTTTGCATGCCTCCACCGCGGCCTGCGCCTCCAGGCGGCTCTGCATCGCGTTGTCCATCTCCTCCTGGCTAATCGCTTTGGTCTTGACCAGCGGCGTGTAGCGCTTGACGTCGAGCTCCGCCTTGCCCAGCCTGGCTTGGTTCTGCGCCAGGTTCCCCTCGGCCTGCTGCACGCTGCTCTCGGCTTGCGCCAGCCTGCCGGTGGCCTCGTTCAACGCCGCCTGAAACGGCCTCGGGTCGATCTCGAACATCAGGTCGCCCTTGCGGACGAACGAGCCCTCCCGGTATACCTGGCGCAGCAGGTAGCCAGTCACCTGTCCCCGGATCTCCGCGTTGACGAACCCGTCGAGCGTGCCCACCCACTCCTTGACGATCGGAACGTCCCGCGCCCCGACAACCGCTACCTCCACCTCGACGGGCGCCGGTGCGGCCGCAGACGTTCCTCGTGCCGGTTCCCCTTGCCGGCAGCCCGCCAACAATACGGGGACGACGGCCGCCAGCAGCGGCCAACGCCGGCGGCTGAACTCACTACAGGGAATGTAACGCGAAGAGGTCGGAGTGGATCGCGACCCTGCGACTGGATTACTGACCTGCATAACCCTCCTGCCCTGCTCCCCGACATCGAGCGTCAGGTTCGGGACGGCCGCATCCCTGACAGGTAGTGCGCCCCCTGCAAAGCAGTATTCAGAACCCTATTATCTCTTTTAGTGCCTATGAAAGTCGATGCCCGCCCGCGCCGTCATCCGCAACCGGTTAGCATAAGCCTATGAGGAAATCGCTGCTTTCCGTGGCTCTTTCAGTCGCCGCGCTGCCGGCGTTTGGCCAGCCGTATCGAGCCGCCGTGATCGGATTGATTCATTCCCACGAAGGTTCGTACCTTCCCCGCATGGTGCGAAGCGAGCAAATCAAGCTCGTCGGGATTGCCGAGACCATTCCGGAGCTCGTGCAACAGGCCAAAGAACGGCAAGGCGCGAAAGACGTTCCCTTTTTCGACGATTACCGGAAAATGCTGGACGAAACCAAGCCGGATTTCGTCTGGGCGTTCGTCGAAAACAACCGGCACCTGGAGATTCTCAAGGAGTGCGCCCCGCGCCACATCCACGTCATCTACGAGAAACCGCTCGCCTCCACCCACCAGGACGCGCTGGCCATGGCGGAACTGGCCCGGAAGTACAACGTCAAGGTCATGTGCAACTACCAGATGGCATGGTGGCCGGCCAACCTGATCGCGCACGCAGAAGTGGAAAAGGGCACCGTGGGCAGGCCCTGGCGCCTCCACGGCATCGTGGGGCACGGCGGACCCGGCTCCACGGGCCCCGGCAAGTACTTCTTCGACTGGCTCACCGACCCGGTAAAGAACGGCGCCGGGGCTCTAATGGATTTCGGCTGCTACAACGCGTTGTGGTCCCTGTGGTACATGGGCCGCCCCGAAAGTGTCTACGCCGAGGCGATCCACCTCCGTCCCGAAACCTTTCCCAAGGTGGAAGACTCGGCCACGCTGGTCTTGAAGTACAAGAACGGCATCAACATCTTCGAGGGAAGCTGGGACCTGCCGCGCAGTTTTCAGGACCTGGAGGTCTTCGGCTCCACAGCCGGGCCGGACGGCAGCCTGACGCGCGGCAGCATCTATATGACGCAGCAGAAGGTGGAGCTGCGCAGCGGCCGCGACGCTCGCGAGCTGCCGCTCGCGCCCCTGCCTCCCGAAAAGGCCGACCCGATCGCATTCATGGTGGACGCCATCCGCAACAACAAGCCGATCGAAGGCATCACCGCGCTGGATATCAACGTGGGCGTGGTCGAGATCATCGACGCCGCGAAGGAATCCATCCGCACCGGCCGCCCCGTGAAGCTGAAGTGAGAGTGGGGCGGACGATCGTTTTTCGTCGTCTGCCCTGCTACCTGACCGCCTTCCCGATCGCCGTCAACTGCTCCACGAACTCCGGCGCGATTTTACCGGTGGGATCCACCGGCGTGTCCCACGTGATCGCTCCGCCCTGCTGCACCACCTTGCGGCTCCACTCCGCTGCCTGCGCAGCCGTGAAGCGCGGCGCGCCCTTGCCCCACTGCTCCCCGAGATGCGTCAGCACGTGAAGCTGCGCCCCATCCTGCTTCCCATCCGCCGCCCGCCGAATCGTGATTTTGTCCGGATCGTCGATCTCCCCGGCGATGTAGTCCTCGTGCGGCGTGATCGAGATCAGCCGGTGAATCACTCCCGGATTGAACGCCAGCGCCGCATCCGGATTCCCCGCCCGCGCCGCCGCTGCAAACGTCGCAAAGTTGGGCGCGTCCTCCGTGCGGTACATCATGTTCGGCCAATAGCACCCGTCGAACCACCAGCCCGCGATCTTCCTGCCCCACCGCACGGACCACTCGCGAATGATCTGCTCCCACTTCTGCTGGAATTCCTTGTTGCGATACGCCCCGTTCTGCCATCCCAGCGCTGCGTCCGCCGCCTTGTCCCCGCCCGGCGCGCCCGACGGAAGATACACCAGCAGCCGGATGCCGCGCTTGTGCATCGCCTCATAGAGGTCCGCCACCAGGTCGCGCCGCGAGAGCTTGCCCGGAGCGATCCCCGTCAGCTTGTCGTACACCGCGTTCGGCGCCAGATAATACCCGGAGTTCTGCCCGATGGTGATGAGGTAATATCCCGCGCCCGTTGATTTTATCTGCTCCGCGATCTGCTCGGCGTCGAAGTGGTCCACCAGGCTGTTCCACCGCTCGACGCTCATCGGCTCGTGGGTGGTCTGCGCGATCCAGTCCGCCAGGTAGTGGGTCATTACCCCGAACCGCGCTTCGCGCATCCATGCCGCGCGGCCCTGGGCGTACAGCAAAGCGCCGAGCAGAAAGAAAACCGGCGCGGTCCTTCTCACGCCCCGAAAATCTCCATTGCCTGCTTCAAGCTCGCCAGCGGATCCCGGCCCTGTGCCGGCGAGTACTCGTGCCCGATGTACCCCGTGTATCCCAGGTCCGCGATCGCCTGCGCCACGAACCGGTAGTTCAGCTCCTGCGTCTCGTCGATCTCGTGCCGCCCCGGATTCCCGCCGGTGTGGAAATGCCCGATCCACTGGAAGTGATCGCGAATGTTGCGCACGATGTCGCCGTCCATGATCTGGGCGTGATAGATGTCGTAAAGAATCTTCACCCGCGGCGAGTTCACACGCTTCATCACGTCCACACCCCACGCGATGTGATCGAACATGTAGTCCTTGTGGTTCACCTTGCTGTTCAGGTACTCCATGCAGATGTTGATGCCTTTGTCTTCGGCATGCGCCTTCACCTTGTTCAGCCACAGCACGCAGTTGTCCGCGCCCTCGGCGTCGCCCATGCCGCGCCGGTTGCCGCTGAACGTGATGATGTTGGGCACGCCGTTCGCTGTCGCTTCGTCTATCGCCGCGTGCATCAGCTTCTCCAGGCGGTCGTGATTCTCCTTGCGATTGAGCGCGTCGGGAATCGTTCCGCCCGGACCCGGCGGATACATGGTCGGAATCAGCCCGTATTTCTTCAGGGTCGGCCAGTCCTGCGGCCCGCGCAGGTCGTACCCGACAATTCCCAGCTTCGCCGCGATCTGGCACGTTTCCTCAAACGGCATCCCGCGCCCGAACACCCCGCCGGTCACGGTCTGCTTCAGCTTACCTTTGGGCTTCGGCTCTTCCTGCCCCATCGCCGCGCCGCCTGCCATCGCACCCGCTACTGCCGCGAAAAATTCTCTACGTCGCATGGATTCTCCTCAACAGTCAGATGAGTATCATAGGGTGAGATGCCGCGCAACTTCGCCGTCTTTTTCCTCGGCCTCGCGGCCGTGCTGCCGGCCGCCGATTCCCTCAGCCAGGCCGCCGCCAAACGCGGCATCTATTTCGGCGCCGCCGTGCAATCCGGCTACATCAACCAGGATGCCACCTACGCCGCCACCCTCGCCCGCGAATACAGCATGATCGAGCCCGAGTACGAAATGCTCTGGAGCGCGATCCATCCGTCGCAAAACACGTATGCGTTCTCCGGTGCCGACGCCCTCGTCAAC
>DATJYW010000117.1:0-3063 GCA_035499435.1 Candidatus Acidiferrales bacterium
GCCAAGGAGATGCCGACCGTCAAGGACGGTGTGCTGGGTCCGGAGCTTACCGACGATCAGCGATGGGCGATCATCGAGTACCTGAAGATCCACCGCGACAATCCCGGCTCCGACGAGTTTCCGGACTACTGCCACTGTTCGGGGATCAAGCCGGCAAAAGATCCCGAGGTGAAGATCGCCGAATGCCGGTGAAGGCTACGTTCCCAGGCAGCTTCTCCTCCTGTTGAGCAGCACCCTAGCGGTTCGCGGCGGCGAGGTCCTTTTGCTCTTCGCGCCTGGTGAAACTCGTGGCCGGCCACGAATGCCATGCCGCGGCGCTGTGCAGAAGAGCGTCCCGCCGCTCCTGGCCGGTGGTCATCCGCGCGAGTTCCCGATAGCAATCGGAGAGATAGTAGATGATCGTGAGATCGTCGGAATGGCCGGCCCGCAAGGCCTCGCCGTCCCTGATGATCTCCTCCAGAGTCCGCCTGGCCTCCTCCCGCTTGCCCTCCGCCATCAGAAGTCTCGGCAGAAGCGGGCGTACCGGGCCAGGGGGAGGATTAAGGCGCGAAAAAGTCTACCGGCTCCAACGCCGTAATCTTCCAGTTCTTCCCCTGTTTCTCGACCCGGCACTTCAACACCTGCTGGCGCCCGGGCGTCGCGGTGGCGTCATTGCCGACCTTGAGACGCATCTTCCAGTTGGCCTCGACTTCGCGCTTCTGGTCGTCGCCTTCGTTACGCACTAGGTCCACGAAGCTTTCGATGTCAGCCTGGCGGGTCAGGGCGGTCACGTTCTGGCTCAACTTCTCGTATCCCGGCATTTTCTTGTCGAACTTCGAAAGGAAGTCCACGGCGTTGCCCGCGGAGAGGGATCCTGCCAGATTGGTGAACAGGTCGAGCACCTCGCCGGCAGGGTCGGCTGCCAGGCAGACGGTCAAGGGAATCAAACACAGCGCGCGGCGGCCCATATCATGTCCGGTAGCTGGCGTTGATCTTAATGTAGCCCTCGGTGAGGTCGCAGGTCCAAAACCGCGCCTTGCCTTTGCCCCTGCCGCGGACCGCGACCACGATCTCGCATTCGGAGGCGTCCAATCTCTGCTTGAGTTCTTCTTCGGAGAAGGGCGCGGCGAGACCGGCGCGGCACACCGGCACGCCCTGCATGGTGATGTCCGTCCGGGTCGGGTCGAAGGCCACGCCGGCGTTCCCGGCAGCCGACAGAATCCGCCCCCAGTTCGGGTCGGAGCCTGCGATCGCGGTCTTGACCAGCGGCGAATTGGCGACCGCCCGGGCCATGCGCGCGGCCGCGGCGTCGCTGGGAGCGCCGGTCACGTCGATAGTGACGAACTTGCGCGCGCCCTCGCCATCGCGCGCGATTTGCTGCGCCAGGGATTGCATCACCTCCGTGATCGCCGCTTCGGTCTTTGCCATCTCCTTCGGATCCGGGCGGACGCCTGAGCCTCCGTTGGCGAGCAGCACCAGGGTATCGTTGGTCGACGTATCGCCATCCACCGAGATGCGGTTGTAGCTGCGTTCGACTCCGCGATGCAGCATGGCGCGCAATTGCGGGATGGGGATCTGGGCGTCGGTCATGACGAAGCCCAGCGTGGTGGCCATCAGAGGCTGGATCATGCCGCTGCCCTTGGTCATGCCCGCAACTCGCACGGTGCCACGCCGCAGCTTGGTCTCGGCGAAGGCGGTTTTCGCAACCAGATCCGTGGTCATGATGGCCCGGGCGGCGTCGTGGAAACGTTCGCTGTACAGCCCTGCGACCAGGCGCGGCAGCGCCTCGATGATTTTGCGCGGATCGAGCTCCACGCCGATCACGCCGGTCGATGCCGGCAGTACCTGCGCCGGCGGCAGGCGCAACGCCTTGGCGGCCGCCTTGGCCGTTGCCAGCGCGACCGCGTCACCGGTGCGGGTGGCGCAATTGGCGTTGCCCGCGTTGACCAGGACCGCGCCCACCAGGCCGCGCGAGACCTTCAGGTGGCGGCGGCTCAAGCGCACCGGCGCAGCCTGCACGCGGTTCTGCGTGAAGACGGCCGCGCCGTTGGCGGGCAGGCCCGTGACGATCAGCGCGAGGTCGTCGCGCTCCACGTTGCGGATGCCGGCGTACGTGGCCGAGTAGGCGTATCCGAGCGGCAGATTCAATGCGACGGTTCTCCTAATCTGTCATTTTCCGTCAGCCGCTGGCCGTTCGCGAAATCGGCGGCGGACATTCGCTTGCGGCCCTCGAGCTGAACTTCGAGCAGTTCCAGCGCTCCCGCGCCGGTGTCGACGATCCACGGCCGGAGACACGGCTGAGCGTCCGCAGGCGCGACCCGGGTTTTCCAGAGGTGCAGCGTCTGGCCGCGGAACGTCGTGTAGGCGCCCGGCCAGGGCTGAAGCCCGCGCACCTGATTGTGGAGGCCGGCAGCGGCGCGCGACCAGTCGATCACGCCGTGCTCTTTCTTGAGCAGGGGCGCGTAGGTGGCTTGCGACGGATCCTGCTTTTCCGGAACGATGGTCGTCAGCCTGGCCAGGGTCTCCACCAGCAGGTCCGCGCCCATCACCGCCAGGCGTTTCCCCAGCTCGATCGCGTTCTCGTCGGGCGCGATGTCGGTCTCCGCTTTGAGCAGCATGTCGCCGGTGTCCAGGCCGGCATCGATGCGCATGGTGGTGACCCCGGTGCGCGTCTCGCCGTTGACAATTGCCCACTGGATCGGCCCCGCACCCCGGTATTTCGGCAGCAGGGAGCCGTGAACGTTGATGATGCCCAGCGGCGCCAGATCGATCACGTTCTGCGGGATGATCTGGCCGTAGCCCACCACGACCATGGCTTCGGCCCCGATGGCGCGCAGCCGTTCGACGGCTTCCGGCCGCCTGACACGCTCGGGCTGGTAGACCTCGAGGCCCACCCGGAGTGCCGCTTCCTTCACGGGAGGCGCGGCAGGTGTCTGGCTTCGGCCGCGCGGGCGGTCGGGCTGTGTCACTACCAGCGCGATTTCGTGGCCCGCGCGCGCGATGGCCTCCAGCGTCGGGACCGCGAAAGCGGGCGTGCCCAGAAAGACCAGGCGCATGGCGTGGGCCTCTATGCCCACTCTCCAG
>DATJYW010000118.1:0-3359 GCA_035499435.1 Candidatus Acidiferrales bacterium
GTGAACAACGGCGGATTCTCCGCGGTGGCCCGCCAACTCAACTGGACATTCCCCACTACCCTGCAGCCGGGCAATTTCGCGGCGATGCCGACCGCTCTGCAAAACCTGGGCGCCATCGAGTGCGAGAACTGCCACGGACCGGGCAGCGAGCACGCCAATAACGGCGGCAACTTGATCGCCATCTCGGTGCCTTCCAATACGGGACAGTGCAGCCAATGCCATGACGCCCCGACGCACCATATCAAGAGCAGCGCCTGGTACAACTCCATGCACGCTGTGACCACGCGCGATCCGGCGGGCAATGCGAGCTGCGTCGGCTGCCACACGGGCACGGGCTTCACCACGCGGATGGCAGGCAAAACGATCACCGATACGACCTATCATCCGATCGATTGCGCTACGTGCCATGAGCCGCATGGACAGACCACGCCCTCCACGTCCGCGCACCTGGTCCGCAACTCGGCGGCGCCGAAACTGGCTGACGGTACCGTCGTGAGCACCGCCGGCCTGGGCAGTCTCTGCATGCAGTGCCACCAGTCGCGGCAGAACGCCTCGACATACGTGGACAGCACCGCGGGAAGCGCCCACTATGGGCCGCACGAGGGTCCGCAGGCGGACATGCTGGCCGGCACCAACGGCTACACCTACGGGCAGCAGGTCCCCAGCTCGGCTCACCAGTACGTGGTTGACGATACCTGCGTGACGTGCCACATGCAGACCGTGGCCACGACCGATCCGGCGTTCCTGAAAGCCGGGGACCACACGTTCAAGACGACCTATGCTCCCGCCGGCCAGCCGGCCGAGAACCTGGTGGGCGCCTGCCAGGGCTGCCACGGCTCCGAGATCACGAGCTTTAATTTCGCGCTGTTCGACTACAACGGCGACGGCAAGATCGAAGGCGTGCAGACCGAGGTACAGCACCTGCTGGACCAGCTTTCCACCATGCTGCCGCCCAACAACTCGGTAAAGACTTCGTTGACGATCGACAATACGTGGACCAAGCCGCAGTTGGAAGCCGCCTGGAATTGGCTGTTCGTCACCAACGACGGCAGCCGTGGAGTCCACAACACGGCCTACACCGTGGGTCTGCTGAAGGCCTCCATCGCTAACCTGCAGCACAAGTAGGGCCTGCCTTCAGGAGGTCGGCCATGGGCGCGGACGACGAATGCGATCGAGCTCGCCGGCGAGTCCGCGCCCGGTTTTGCTAGACTCGTGGCCTGATCTCTATGCGTTTCGCCGCTGTCACGTGCGCCATAGCGAGTCTTACACTGCATGCGCAGGCTCCCATCCCCATCAAGGCAATCGTGGTCACGATGTTCGAGCGCGGCGCCGATACCGGCGATACGCCCGGCGAGTTCCAACTTTGGGTAGAGCGCGAGCATCTCGACCGGGTCCTTCCCCTGGCAGCCGGCTATCATCCTGTCCGCCTCAACGCGAATGGCGTCCTCGGCTTGCTGACAGGCGTCGGAACGGCAAAGGCTGCGGCCTCGGTGATGGCGCTCGGAACCGATCCCCGGTTTGATCTGACAAGGGCTTATTGGCTGGTGGCCGGCATTGGGGGCGGCGACCCCGCCGACGTGTCGCTGGGATCCGCGGTTTGGGCCGACCACGTGATCGACGGCGACATCGCGTACGAAATCGACGCCCGCGACGTTCCATCCGACTGGCCGACCGGGTACGTCCCGCTGCGCAAATCACGTCCCTACGAGCAACCGGTCCGGCGCGAATTGGAGGGCGAGATTTACACCCTGAATCCCGCGCTGGTCGATTGGGCCTACCGTCTCACCAAGGACCTCCCTCTCGCCGACACCGAGGGGATGCGCACCGCACGCGGCCGGTTTGCGGGCTTTCCCAACGCCCAGAGAGCTCCTTTTGTGACGCGCGGCGACACCATCTCGGCCAGCACCTTCTGGCACGGAGCGCGCATGGACGCATGGGCGAACGAATGGGTCCGCTATTTCACCGGGGGCAAGGGGAACTACATGATATCGGCCATGGAGGATACGGGGACCATGCAGGCCCTGACGTTCCTGGCCGCAGCGGGCCGGGTCGACCTCGATCGCGTGCTGGTGCTGCGCACGGTGAGCAATTACGACCGTGAGATTCCGGGAACGACTCCGGCGGAAAGCCTGAAGAACCTGGTAGGAGGAAACTATCCGGCCTACCTGCCGGCGCTGGATGCCGCCCAGCTTGTGGGAAGTCGCGTGATCCATTACCTCGTGCAACACTGGGCCGAGTGCGAGAGCCGCGTCCCGCGGTGAATTCACGGCCGCTCTTCATGAATCCACCTTTGTTTCGGAGCCACTTGGCGATTTCCGGCCCAGGTCCCCCGCCCTCTCGTGCTATCGTTCCCCGCGGGGGGCTTTGTGCGCTCCGCTCCATCCCCTCCCCAGGCTCCCCCAACGGACGCAAGCAGCGTGTTTTACAAAACGAACCTGGGATGTAATTGAAAACAAAGACGAATGCTGAAAAACACGACACCATCAGGCGCGAACCGGCGCCTCTGGCTGGTCGCCTCGCGCCGGGATCCCCGTGTCCCCGGATCTATCCAGCTCCTTGCGGATTCTCCGGATGCTGAGTGGCCAGCTCCTGCAGAAACTTCCGGTTTTCAACCACGCGCGAGGCACCGGCAAAAGTCCGTTAACGCGAGGTTGAAAAAAATCTTCGCGTTATTTTCAGCGTCTTAGACCTTTTTCTGGCAGAGTGCCTCAAAGTGCCATTGCTAGCATGTGGCTGGAGAGGCGGTTTGCGGCAATACCGCAAACCGAAGACTCGACTTGAGCACTCTGACGATGAAACCGAATTTTTTCCATAGGACCCAAAGCCGCACGGAGGGGCGCGCGTGTCATCGTGCGACGGGCCGGACAAAGGCGCAGCTATTGCCGCTGATCGTGTTGGCGCTCCTGGCGGGAGCGAAGGCCGACGCACAGACCAGGATCGATCTCAGAACCCAGGCCAAAAGCGTCGATTTTTCGGGAGCTGCTTCGACGAAGCCTTCGAAAACGGGGACGGTGCTGCCGGGGACCTGTTCGGTTGGCGAAACATTCCTGAAGACGGATGCCCCGGCGGGGCAGAATCTCTACGCCTGCACGGCGAGCAACGTATGGACCGTGCAGGGCGCGGCGATTCCGAACGTCACCGGCTACGCCAATATGGTGCTGGCGACGGACGGCACGGCCCTGATCTGGAAGGCGCTGGGAGGCGACGTGAGCGGTGCCCCATCCGCGCTGACCGTGTCCAGGCTGCAAGGGCGCGCCGTTTCCCCGGTGGCGCCGGCAAGCGGACAGGCGCTGGTTTGGGATCCGGCAACGACGCAGTGGGAGCCGCAGAACCTCGGGTTCGGGCAGATTTCCGGAACC
>DATJYW010000119.1:0-28844 GCA_035499435.1 Candidatus Acidiferrales bacterium
GTCCAATGGACCCTGCGCTCGCGGCTCTCCTCGAGCCGGACCTCTTCGGCGGTAAGGGGGTGGTTGTTTTTCGCAGACACCCGGATGTTTTTCCAGTCAGCCGCTTACTCCGTGCGCAGCATCCCGCTCGTATTGCGCTTCGGCACGGCACCCACCGGGATCGTCTTCACCACCTTCATGGTCTTGTTGTCCACTACGACCACGGTGTCGTCACCGGCGGCCGCCACGTAGAGATTCTTACCGTCGGGCGGGATCGTCAGCCACTCCGGGTGGCTGCCCACCGGCACGACCTTCAGCAGTTTGCAATCGGGCAGCGAATACGCCGCGACGTAGCCATAATATTTGCTCGTGACCCACAGCACCTTGCCGTCCTTGGTAATTGCAAGTCCGTGCGCCGGCGCCCCCTGAATGCCCTGAGTCTCCTTCTCCTGTCCGGGCGGATCGGGAAGGGTCACGCGCCTGACTTCCTTGCGCGCGGCGAAATCGACCACCGCGAAACCGTGGAAATCCGAGAGCTGCAAGATGATCTCTTTGGTCGATCCGTCGGGGTTGCGCGTGAATGCCATCGGACGGATGCCGCCGCTCATGGTCAGCGTCCACGCCACGGTGTTGCTGGCGGTATCGATCACGTTGATGGCTTTCGCCGGGATTGATCCGGCGACTGCGTACTTCCCGTCCGGCGTCACGTAGACGTTGTGAATGGCGCCCTTGACGGGGATACTCTTCACTTTCGTCAGACTCGCAGTGTCGATCACGTCCACAGCGCCGGGCGCCTCTGCGATTCCCACGTAGACGTGCGAGCCGTCCTTCGCCACGTCGACATTGTTCGGCCGTCCGCTAAGCGGAATCCGCTTGGTCACCTTGAGCGTCTTCGCGTCCACCACGTCCAGCGTGCTCAGTGATTCGTCGGTGACGTAAATCCGCGCTCCATCGGGCGCGATGGTGACGCCGTGCGGGACCTCGATATCTTCGATCGTCCCCACCACCTGGTTGGTGGCGGGATCGATCACGTGAATATTGTCGCCGGCCGCATTGGTTTGCAGAACCCGCGCCCCATCGGCGCGCAGCATCGCTGCCGCCGCAAACATTCCCAACGCTACACGAATCCCCGTCATTTGGACCCTCCCAATGTCTGTCCGTTCACCCAGGCGGCGAGCGTCTGCCACTCCGGGTCGTTCTGCGATTTCCAGTGTTTGCCGCCCGCGTGAAAGTGATCGCCCCCCGCTTCCTTGGCCAGCGGATGGAGCAGCATCGGGCTCTTCATCGGCTTGCCCGGGACCACGAACAGCTTCCACATGGCATAGTTCTTTCGGGACTGCTCTTCGTTCCACGTGGCGGCACCTGGGGTCAGCGGCTCCAGGGGCGGGCTGCCATGACTGTGGCACGTCACACAGCGCGCGTGTCCGGGGCGTTTGGCGAGAAAGATAGGCTGTACGCGCTGTTTGAAAAACTCGAAGTCCAAAGCTGGCCCGTCTGCCGGTGATGCCGGCCACGCAGCACCCAATGCAGCCAGCGCCAGAATCCGCAGTACCCTCATTTCCACCTCGTGTACAAGAAGCTATCACACCTGCCGCTTCGATATAATCCCCGAAATGAAGTTCCCCGCGACCCTGCTCCTCCTCGCACTCTGTATCGGGCGATCCCACGCCGCGGGACGCCCCATCGAACTCGCCGACTACTACCGTGTCGAGACGGCCGCCACGACCGCAATCTCGCCCGACGGTCGCTGGGTGGTGTTCGTGCGCAATACCATCGCGGAATCCGACAACGGCCATCACAGCGAGCTTTGGATCTCCCCCTCAGACGGTTCGGCTCCCGCCACCCGCCTGACCACGCCCGCGTTCAACGCATCCGCCCCGCGCTGGAGCCCCGATGGAAAAGTGCTCGCGTTCCGCTCCACCCGGCGCGCATCCGCGCCTGGAGCTGCTGAACCCGCCGGGCGCGGCGGCGGACGACGCGGCGCCGCCGGCGGCGAGAGCGACATCTGGTTCCTGCGGATGGATCGCCCGAGCGGCGAAGCGTTCCAGGTCCCGGGAGTCGAGGGCGCTCCCATTTTCAGCCCCGACAACCGTTGGATCGCCTTCACCCGGACCACGCCGCCCGCGCGCGCGCCGCGCGAACTATCCCCGCTCGAGCGACAGCTCGAACAGCGCTTCAAAGGCCGCATCTACGATTGGATGAACGCGCGCTTCGACGGCCGCGGCTACCTGCCCGACCCGCGGGATCCTGCCGCCACTCCGCCCGCGGAGCTCTATGTCGTTCCCCGGGATGGCGGCGCTGCGCGCCAGGTCACGCACCTCGGCGTCGATGTCCGCGAGCCCTCATGGCGTCCCGATTCCGGCGCGCTCGCCTTCATTGCCGATTCGCACCAGCGCGATGAATACAGCTACGAGCGCGCCGATCTGTGGATAGCCGCTCTCGATGGCACGGTCCGCCGCCTCACCGACGACGGATTCGAGTACGATTCTCCGGCCTGGTCGCCGGACGGCCATTCGCTTGTCTTCCGCCGGCGGCAGAGTCTGAGCCAGATCATTCAGGTGAAGCAGAACCACGGCGCCGCCGTGGATGTCTACCGCCTGCCGGCCGAGGGCGGGGCCATCTCCAACCTCACCGCCGAGTGGGACCTGATCCCCGATTCGCCGGTCTATGGCCCGGATGGCCGGTTCGTCTATTTCCCTGCCGCCCTGGGCGGCGACACACAGCTTTTTCGCATTCCTTCCAACGGCGGACGCGTGGAGCAACTGACCCGCGGCGAGCGCAATCTCGGCGGCTTCAGCTTCTCGCATGGCTTCGACCGCATGGCATTCACCGCCTCCGATGCTCTTCGGCCCGCCGAAGCCTTCGCCGCCCGGATCGACGGCGGTGGGGAGTGCCAGCTCAGCAGCTTCAATGATGCGTGGATCAAGGACGTCGATCTGGCCAGGGCAGAGCGGATTCACTTCCCCAGCAAAGACGGCACACAGGTCGAGGGCTGGCTCATGTTTCCCCACACCGTCAAGCCGCCCTACGCGCTGATCCTCAGCATCCACGGAGGACCCCACGGCGCCTACGGCAGCGCATTCAACTTCGAGTTTCAGTGGCTGGCCGCCAACGGGTATGCCGTGCTCTTCACCAATCCGCGCGGATCCACGGGCTACGGCGAGAAGTTCCTGTGGGCCACCTGGGGCGGCTGGGGCAAACGCGATTTCGAGGATGTGATGGCGGGCGTCGATTACGCGCTGGAGCGCTATCAGATCAACCCCAGGCGGCTCGGAGTCACCGGCTATTCCTACGGCGGCTTCATGACCGATTGGACCATCACCCAGACGGACCGCTTCGCCGCCGCGGTCACCGGCGCCGGAATTTCAAACTGGTTGAGCGACTACGGCACGGCTGACATCCCGCGCACCAAGGAGAGCGAATTCTACGGCTCACCTTGGGAGAGCGACAGCAATCAGCTCATGCGCTCTCTCTCGCCCATCACCTACGCGGCGAACGTGAAGACTCCGACGCTGTTCGTCCACGGCGAAGCCGACATGCGGGTGCCGATCGAGGAGGCCGAGCAGATGTATACGGCTTTGAAGAAGCGCCACGTGCCGGCGAAGTTCATCCGGTACCCGGGAAACTATCACGGAGGATGGCCGCCGTGGGATATGGTGCACCGCTATTACCAGGAGGTTCAGTGGTGGCGCGAATTCCTGCAATAACGGCGCTTGCGATTACGCCGTCAGCGCCTTGATCCGGAGCTGCAGCCGGCTCTTGTAGCGGGCAGCCGTGTTCTTCTTAATAACTCCGATCTTGACCGACCGGTCGATCATCGAGAACGTCTTCGGCAGCAGGTCCGCGACCGTCTGCGTCTCTTTCGCGGAGATCGCGCGCCGCAAAGCCCGGATCGCATGCCGCAGGCGGCTCTTGTTCTTCTGATTCGCTTCCGTGCGCCGTTCGTCCTGGCGCACCCGCTTGAGCGCGGAAAACGTATTCGCCATCTTGTAACTGAAATCCTTACAGAGAGATTGAGCCTTTATCTTAACATACGCCCGGGTGCCGGCGTCCGCGGCTCAATCCTCCTCCAGGCCTAATTCTTTGCGCAGCGGAGTGAAATCGAACGCCGCGTCCCCTTCTTTCGCCCGGCGAGCCTCCCCGTTCTCCATCATCCGGATCAGGTCCAGGACAGCTCTGCGCCCGGCGCTGGTCCTCACCGCCTCGCGCGGCGTCTTGCCTTCCAACGCGGGAAGCTTCTCATCGGGCCAGGTTGCGTAGTGCCGGGTCTTCATCTGGCCGATCAGTTCGCGCTGCACTTCGGGTGGAATGCTTTTGGGCTGCTCTGCCGGCTTCTCCCCCTCCAGGCGCTTCATCGCCGATTGCACCGATTCGAACGAGTCGCCCAGGTGCTTCAGGCACCCCTTCGCTTGCCGCTCCAGCATGCGCCGCCCGCGCTGGAGCCGCTTGCGCGAGTTGCTTTCCAGCCGAAGCCTGCCATCGCGGATCGCGACATGGCCGTACGAGGCTCGCATATCCTTGTCGCCCCCGACCTCGAGCCAGCCGAAATGATACGCGTCGGGCTCCTCGCTGTCGGGCTCCTCCCGCAGGTCCTCCAGCGCGCGCAGTTTGGCAAGCAGCGCGCTTTCATCGAGTACCTGGTAATTGGCCCGGGCGAACTCGAACGTCTCGCCCTCGCGATTGACAATTTTGAGATTGTCGCGGCGCGTTCCATGGATTTCGTAGACCATGCGGTGCAGCCGGTGGCTATTGGCGCGCACAAACTCGTCCTCGGTCTGCCCCGCTGCACGGCTCTCGTCCTCGATCCACCGGCGGAATTCGCCCAGCAGATCTCGCGGCACGAAGACTCCGTTACCCACAAAAAGCATTTCCCCTTCGAAATCCTGCACGCGTGTGAGCAGGCAGTCCCAGCGGACCAGCGAGCGCGACGAGCTCACGTCGTGGACGAAGAGGTCGTCGCCGGTAAAGAGATTCTCGATCTGCACGCCTTGGCCGGTCTCGACATGCTGGACCTCCCAGAGCCCGAATCGTGCCCCTCGCAGCGAATCGACAAAGAGCCTCTCCCGTGGGTTCAATACCGATTCCCGGTCGCGCCGGTACCGGTCCAGAGTCGATTGCCGGCTGCCCCGACTGCGGTAGTCGTGAATCAGCCACTGAAGGAAGGTTTCCACCTCGGCGGGATCGATTTCCACTTTGCCGGAAGTACCGAAATACAACTTCTTGGCCTGCTTCTGGTCGGCGTCGCTGTAAAGGGTTAGCGCATATTCCGAAATATCCGACATCAGATTCGGTGTCTTAGAATTAGCGTGCCCTCGCAGCGGCAGGGCCTCCTCCTCGTCTTCGTCTTCTTCCTCGAAGTCTTGCCTGTCCTCTTCTGCCTCTTCTTCCTTCTCGTCGTCCATCAGGACACGCTCCAGGCAGACATCGTCAATGTCCAAGCCCTCGATGCTCTCCAAAACCAGTGTGGGGACGAATCCTTCTTCCAGAGTGTCCTGTACATAGGCCCGGTCTTTTTTCGATAGCATTGCCGAGCAGCGCCCCAGAATCGATCGCGCACGGCCTTCGCTCCCGAACTTCGTCAACGCGGCATTGACTGCGAGCACCAGGTGTGGCGCGTCCTGTTTGCGGCTCAGACTGGAAAAGTGGTCCACCAGGGCGGCGATCGCATCTTCGATGCCCGGTATCGGGTCCATCAGGCCCATCTGTTCAGCCAGTCCGCAACGCATTCCGAGGGACGTCTTCGGCGTAGCCGCGCGAAACGCCGCCAGCGCCACCTCCGGCTCGCGTTTCGCGATGCGGTGAATCGCCCAATGTACATGGAGGAAAAGCCTGGTATCTTCTGCAATCTCCAACAGCTCTTCCAGGATGCCCGGTCCCCCGATTTCGCCCAACAGCGCCGTTATCATGCACGCAGCCTTGTCGGTAAGCCCATCCGTTCCGCGTGCCCACTGCCGGAGCGCGGCGCGCAGCAGCGGTACGCACTCATCCGATTTCTCGATGATGCCGCGCACGGTGTCGAACGCGACCACCGAGGAAGCCGAACGTTGCAGGTCGTTCAGCAGAACATACGGGCTTAGCCGCTCGTCGATCGGCCCTGCATCGGACGATTTCTTCCTCGTAACCTCCAGAACCGTGGCCATGGTCTCGTAGGTCTCGGGATCGGAAGGGTCGCCGAACGGTGTGACTATCTCGCGGAATTGTTCGGCGACATGCTCAGGAATCTTCTCCATCATGGACAGCTTCCACACGCCGAGGTGGTGCAGGTCCGCTGCCAGCCCGTCTCCCTTGTGCCGTTCCATTCGGATCGAGGCGAGCGGGGTGTAGAAGTGGTATGAGCCGGGCCACAATTCCAGGGCCTTCCACATCAACGCTTCCGCCTGATCCAGGTCGCCGGACTCGTGCTGCTGCATGGCCAGGGTGCTGTAGGCCGGAGCGAAAGTGGGGTCGATCTTCAGCATCCGGCGCGCCAGGTCTGGCGCGTCGCAACCCGGCCGGCTCAATTCTGTTAGGAGACGGTCGAACGCGGATGCGTTGGCCTCATTCTGATAGAGCATGAAATTCCAGCGTACTACGTGGCCGCCTTGCGAGCCGCGCGCTACCATGCGGGCATGGACCGCCGCAGTTTCGTCGGCTTGGGCCTGTCCACGCCCGCGGCCCTGCTGCTCGCTCAACAGGGTCCGCCCCGCGAGGAGCCGGTCGAGAGCATGACTCCCGACGCCACGCCCGCTATCGCGCTCAACCATCTGGGCTTCACTCCGAAATCTCGCAAGACCGTCATTCTCCGCGCTGCCGGCGAGGACGCGCCTTCCAACTTCACCATCCGCGACATCGCCGGCGGGTTCCGGCGCACGCTTCCCCTCCAGCCATTCGCCTCCGACGTGATTCAGTGCGTGACCGGCGATTTCTCCGATATCGATCGCCAAGGCATGTACCAGGTCTCCATCGGCGAAGAACGCTCCGTGCCGTTCTTTATCCGCCCGGACGTCTGGCGCCGCACGCTGCCGAAGGCCGTCGGCTACTACCGATATCAACGCTGCGGCGTCGAAGTGCCCGGTGTCCATCCCGCCTGCCACCTCGACGATGCGCGCCGCCGCGACAACGGGCAGCACGTGGACCTGACCGGCGGCTGGCACGACGCCGGCGACCTCCGCAAATGGATGGACGCCACGCTCATGAACGGGATCGGGCTGCTGCGGCTGGCGCGCAATCTGGGCGCGAACTGGGATGCCGCGGGATCGGGCCTGGCGCCCATTCTCGAGGAAGTCCGCTGGGGCAATCGCTACTTCCTCAAGATGCAGGACGCCGACGGCCTTGTCTGGGCCGACACCGCGGGCGGCGTCAACGGAGACAACAGCGACAATCACTGGACCGACAACCAAATCGGCACCGATGACGACCGCTACCTCAATCCCGCGAAAACCGGACGCAACCAGGCGCTGTTCGTCTGTGCGGAAGCCATGCTGGCCCAGGCATTCCACACCGCCGATGCCGCCTACGCCCAGACGTGCCGCACCGCCGCCGCCCGATGTTTTCGTGCTGCGGACGATCGTTTTTTGTCGTCCGCGCATCTCGCCCAGCAGAGCACACTCGATCTTTCCTGGTGGCTCATCGCGGCGCTGGAAATGAACGAGATTCCCAAAGCGCTCGCGATCGCCGCCGAACTTCTGGCACTGCAAACCACCGAATTCATCGCCAACCAGAAGGAAGTGCGCGGGTTCTGGCGTGCCTCCGACCGCAATCGCGTGCCGTATACGGACGCCGTCCACTCCGCTCTGCCGGCTCTTGCCCTTCTGGAACTCGCGCACGCCCAGCCCAAGCATCCCGACGCTCCGAAATGGCGCGATGCGGTCCGCATGCACCTCGAAGAGTACGTCCTCCCCATGACCGCGCACTCTGCGTACGCGGTCATGCCGTTTGGCGTGTTCCTCGGCTCCCCCACGCCGGAGACCTACCGCCCGCTCGCGGGCGAGCTGACCTATCGCTATTTCCTGCCCGTCCGCAAACAGTTCTGGTGGCTGGGCACGACGTCGCACCTGGAGTGTTACGCCGTCCTCCTCGCCGAAGCCGCGCGCGCGTTCGAGAACGACCGCTACGACGCACTCGCCCTGCGCCAGCTCGAATGGATCATGGGCGCCAATCCCTTTGGCGCCTGCCTCATGACCGGCGAGGGCATGCGGAATCCCTATCCGCATTCGCGATTCGTAGGGCTGATTCCAGGCGGCATCATGAACGGGATCGCCGGGAACACCAAGGACGCGCCCATCCTCGATACCGAAAACGGCTTCGACTGGCGGACCACGGAATACTGGAGTCCGCACGTCGCGTATTACCTGTGGGCAGTGTCGCTCTTATAACCCAACCCTGCGCTACATTTGATATTTCGCCGGTCTGGAGGCCCGCGTGACATGACTCGCATTGCGGCATTTCTCGTTGCATTCACGCTTCACGCGCAGGACACTCGCCAGGTGCCCGAACCGAAATTTCCTCCTGCCTGTGAAGTGCTTTCCGCGCGCCTTTCGGCTCCGGGCGGCGTGCTTTCCGATGCGGCCGAGCAATCTCCGGACACCGCGCGGCTGCAAAAGGCGATCGACTCGTGCGCGCCAGGACAGGCGGTGGAGCTGAGGCCCGCCGGCGGGAACAACATCTTCCTGACCGGTCCCATCCGGCTGAAACCCGCAGTGACACTTTTGATTGATGCGAACGCGGCGCTCTTTGCCTCGCGGAACCCGCGCGATTACGACGTCCAGCCGGGCTCGTGCGGGATCGTCGGCGACCGTGGGCCGGGCTGCCAGCCGCTGATCCTGGCCGATCACGCTCCGGGCAGCGGGATCATGGGCGATGGCGCCATCGACGGCCGCGGCGGCGCCAGGCTGATCCGGCAGGATGAGTCGTGGTGGGACCTCGCCAGGCGGGCCAAAATTTACGATCGCTCGCAGGCCGTCACCCGCATTCTGGTGGTGCGGCAAAGCGACAATTTCACGCTCTACCGCATCACCCTCCGCAATTCTCCGAACTTCCACGTATCGGTGAACAATACCAATGGCTTCACAGCGTGGGGCGTCAAGATCAAGACGCCCCATACGGCACGCAACACCGATGGGATCGACCCATCGTCATCGACCAACGTGACCATCAAGTACTGCGATATCGACACCGGCGACGACGACGTAGCGATCAAGAGCGGACCGGCGGGACCGTCGTCGCACATCACCGTCGAGCACAATCATTTCTACAACGGCCACGGCATGTCGATCGGCAGCAACACCGATGGCGGCGTCAGCCATGTGCGCGTAAACGATCTCTCGCTGGACGGCACGGACAACGGCATCCGCATCAAGAGCGACCGCAGCCGCGGCGGACTGGTGGAAGACGTGTCCTACGAAAACGTTTGCATGCGCAACGTGGCAAATCCGGTGATCCTGACGTCGATATACACGACCTACCCGGGGACCAAGGTGCCGCTGTATCGCGACATCCGGCTGAAGAACGTGCGCGCGGTAACTCCCGGGTGGATGACGCTGTTGGGAGCGGACGGCGATCACAAGCTGGGAGTGAGCTTCGACAACGTCGTGCTGGACGGGCTGACCGCCGAACATACCAAGGTCGAAAACGCCGAGGTGCGCGAGCAGAAGGGCGCGCCGCTGGACTGCTCCGACCGCTTTGTGCGTTTCCCCGAGCTGCCAACCGCGCCCGAGGCGAAGGTGACCGTGATCCCCGAAGACCCGACCTTGTACGTGGCAGCGTCCGGCACGGGAGATTTCTGGTCGATTCAGCGGGCCATCGATATGGCGCCGGCCGAGGGCGCAGTGATTTCGGTGGCGCCGGGAACGTATCGCGAAGTGCTGACGATCGCCAAGCCGAACATCACGATTCGCAGCCCGTACACGGACGCGAGCCGGACCGTGATCGTCTTCGACAGAAGTGCAGGCACCTCCGGCGGAACGTTCAACTCCGCGACCGTGAACGTGAAGGCGGAGAATTTCACCGCGGAGAATGTAACCTTCGCCAACGATTGGAACCGGACTCACGAGCAGGTGCCGGTGGGATCGCAGGCGCTGGCGGTCTCGGTGACGGCCGACCGCGCGATCTTCCGCAACGTGCGGCTCTTGGGGAATCAGGACACGGTCTACGTCTCAAAAGGCCGCCAGTACTTCACGGGATGCTATATCGAGGGCAACGTGGATTTCATTTTCGGCGACGGCAAGGCGCTGTTCGAGAATTGCGAGATCCACAGCACGCCGCACAGCGTCGGGTACATCACGGCGCAGGGAAAGAGCGCCGCGGATCAGGACAGCGCATTTGTGTTCAACCATTGCCGCCTGACTGCCGCTCCGGGCGTGAGCAATGTCTGGCTGGGCAGGCCGTGGCGCCCCTATGCGAGCGTGGTGTTCCTGAACACTGAGATGGGCGAGCACATTAACGTCGCCGGCTGGCGGGAGTGGCATCCGGGAGAAACGACGTACATGAACACCGTGTACTACGCCGAATTCCATTCGACGGGTCCTGGCGCGCACCCCATGGAGCGCGACCCGCACACGAGAATGCTCAGCCCCGAAGAGGCGGCCGCGTACCAGACCGACCGGTTTCTGGCCGGGAAGGACGGCTGGCGGCCACACTAGCTCGGGCCTCCTCGTCCGGACCATCAAGGTGCCGCCGAATAGCCTCCCTGAACGGTCCCGGAGAGAGTTGCCGTATTGCCTCCTAGAGGATAAGGCGTCCCGGTCATCGTGAGTGTCCCGCTGATATTGCCACCGTAGATGTAGCTGGCTACGGTCGGGTATAAGTTCAACGTCATCGACGTGCTCGATACATTGAAGGCGTTGAGGCCCCAGCCGAACTCCGGAATCCCGAGAGGGCCGGACTTTATGGCGTTGAAGGTGAACGTAAGTGTGCCGTCTGTACTATTTGACAGCGTTCCACCCACAAAAAGGGTGCCAAAACCGTTGGTAGCTGTATAAGTGGTATTCCCGGCGTCACGTGTGATGGTGAGCAGGAACGCACCAGATGGGTAGCCGGTCGGGGAGTAGGTCAGGGTTGTCAGCAAACTCGAGAATACGGCTGTCGCCGGGGCAAGCACAGTCAGCGTGGCCTGTTTGGAAATCCCGCCGTAACTCGCCGTGATCGTCACCGTCTGGTTCGAGGCAACGGTCCCCACAGAAACGGTAAAGGTCGCGGATGACATACCCGCAGCCGCCGTGACCGTCGCGGGAACCGTTGCTGTGCTGGCGCTCGAAGAAAGAGCAACCACCGCGCCCCCGGCGGGCGCAGGCGCGGAGAGGGTAACTGTCCCCTGAACGGAGCCTCCGCCGGCGATCTGCGCCACTGATAGATTCACGCTCTGAAGCTGCGGGGCCGGAGTGCCATTCTGCACGGCAACATACAGGGTCTGGTTTCCCGCAGCTCCGGCCAGGGTGAACGTCACCGGAACCGCGTCGTTGCTGGGGACGTTCGGGACCACCGCGTTGAACTGGTACAGCCCGACCGCGTTTGGCGCCAGCCCGGAATAAGAGACCAGGGCCTCGGTGCCGCCAAACAACAGGTGGAACGCCGAGCCGAGCGCGTTACTCTGTTGCACGACCTGGCCCGCGGGAATGTTCGGAGTGACCGGTCCGAAGCCGATGCCGTAGAGAGTAATGCTGTCGCCCGGCTGAGCGCGGCGCGACGGCACGCCCGAAATCGCGCCGGGTGGAAGCACGTACGTCGCGCCGTCGGAGAAGAGCGCGGCGATGTACTGTTTGCCGCCGACGTTGAACGCCGCCGGCGCCAGCAGGCCGGGTTGCGTGGCATTCACCGTGACGTTGAAGGCGCTGCTGGCTCCGGCCGTCGTGGTGACCACCACGGGCTGGGTACCGGTGCCGGTATTCGAGGGCACCTGGGCATTCACCTGGCCTGGGCTGATGTAATCGATGAACGCGGCCTGGCCCCCGATCGTCACCTTGGTTCCGCCCAGCGATGTGGGGGCGTTGACGCCGCTGAAATCCGCTCCGCTCCAGCCGCGCGAATCGGTAGCCAGGTTCCCGCCGTAGATCTCGATCCATGAGCCGGGAGCGATGCTCGAGAACCCGCCGAACGCGCTGGCGCTGACGACTCCGCCCGATCGGATCGAGGGCGGAGAGCCGGCGAGCGGAGTGCTCGGTGTCAGCAGGCGGACCGTGTTGTTCCCGGTGTCCGCCACATAGACGGTCCCTCCGCGGCCAAGAGCGATCCCGGAAGGCATATTGAGCCGGGCGCTGGTCGCCGGTCCGCCATCGCCCGAGTTGCCGACTGCGCCCGTGCCGGCGATGGTGGTGATGATGCCGTCCGTTGTGACCATCCGGATCCGATCGTCCCCCGTCGCGCAGATATAGAGATTGCCCGCCGGGTCCACCGCCACACCTTGCGGATGGTATAAGCCGGCCTGGGTCGCGGGGCCGCCATCGCCGGAGTAGCTTCCCGCTCCATTGCCCGCCACGGTCACGATGATCCCGTCTGTGGTTACCTTGCGGATTCGGTTGTTCTCGTGGTCGGCGATATACAGGTTTCCGGAAGCGTCGACCGCGATGCCATAGGGGAAGATGAGCGCGCTGGTGGCCGGTCCTCCGTCTCCAAGGCGGCCGAGACTGGCGTTCGGGTAGCTGCCGGCAATGGTCGTGATGGTGCCCGCGCTGTCCACCTTGCGGACACTGGTATGAGCGAAATCCGCGATGTAAAGATTCCCGGCGGCGCCCACTGCCACACCCTCGGGTTCGAGAATCGTTGCATTGGTTGCGGCACCCCCATCTCCACTGCCGATCCCGAGCGGGCCGCCTCCTGCAACCGTTGTGATGATTCCACTGGTGGACACCTTCCGGATTCGGGAGCTTAGAAAGTCCGATATGAAAACGTTGCCCGCCGAATCGACTGCCACGTTGCGCGGTGAAGACAATGTCGCGCTTGTCGCCGGACCCCCATCGCCGGAGTAACCTGCTTGCTGCGTGGGATCGCCGGCGAAGGTCGAGATAATTCCGCTCGTCGTCACCTTACGGACCAGAGCTCCGCCGTCTGCGATGTATAAGTTCCCGGCCGAGTCCACAGCCACGCCGAAAGGGCCATTGACAAATGCCTGCGTAGCAGGCCCGCCATCGCCGGAACCAAGAGAACAACAGGGATTTCCCCCCGCGACGGTGGTGATTGTGTAACCCTGGGCGTGAACGATTAACGGGACAAATACTGTAACTGCGAGTAAGCATGTGACTGAATTGACACACAAGATGGATTGTTTCACCTTAAGTCTCCTCCACGCTTGCAAGTGGCTCCCTGCGCTGCTACGATCCTCAGACAGACCCAGTTTCTGGATCGTGGCGACGAATCGCCTGCCTAGAGAGGGATGCGTAATTCGGCGGGAAACACCTTCATGACAGGTCCGGACGAGAAACTTGCCTTGGATGCCGCGGTACTCCGGTGTTACAACGACCTGCGGCAGTTAGCCCGGAGGTTACGGTACCAAGGGTCAAACTCGACCCTGAGTCCCACGGCGCTGGTTCACGAAGCTTACGAAAAACTGCTCAAGGATCCCCCTGACTTTGCCGCCAAGCCCTACGACGAGGTGCTGGCGATTTTTGCGCATGTCATGCGCCAGATCCTGATCGATGCAGCCCGGCGCAAGAGCGCTCAAAAACGCACGCCTGGAGGTTTGCCCGCCGCGAGTGCGTTGCCCGTGGAGGACGCCCTGACCTTGGAAACTGCCGTGAAGCGCCTCGAGCTTGAGAACCCGCGGCAAGCCCGCATTACGGATTGCCGCTTCTACCTGGGAATGACCGTCGCCGAAACGGCGGCCGCCCTCGGTCTTTCCAAAACCACCGTGGAACGCGAATGGGTGGAGGCCAGGGCCCGCCTGGAGAAGGCCATTCGTCCCGCCGGGAGTAGCTCAAATGGACAGCGAATCAAGGCCAGTGGATGAGCGGACCGGATCGATTCTGGACGGTAACGGATTCGATCTGGCGCGAAAAATGCTCGATGGCGCAGCGGAGCCCGTTCGCCCCGACGACTTCGGGCCCTACCATTTTGCCGGCGGCGGCTGTCTGGGCGTGGGCGGTATGGGCGAAGTCTGGCTCGCGGAAGAGAAGCCCCCCGGACGCCTGGTCGCCATCAAGTTCATGCGCAGCGCCTGGTCGCCGGAGCTGCGCAAGCGCTTCATCCACGAGATCGAGAGGCTCGGGCAACTGGAACATCACTACGTCGCGCGCCTGTACGGGAATGGCTCCCTGCAGGACGGAACGCCGTGGTGCGCCATGGAGTACGTGGAAGGCGACCACCTGGACCAGTACTGCGCCGAACGCAAATGCCCGCTCGAAAAACGGCTGAGCCTGTTTCGCCGCGTGTGCGAAGCGGTGCAATATGCGCATCAGAGCGGCATCATTCATCGCGACTTGAAGCCGTCGAACATCCTGGTGAAAGCCGACGGCACCCCGAAGCTTCTGGATTTCGGAATCGCCAAGCAGCTCGATGCCGCGGAGACGGCGGCCAATCCCACGCAAACGGAGGTGCGATTCACGCGAGCCTATGCCTCGCCGGAACAGTTTCGCCGCGAGCCGGCACGTGCCTCCACGGACGTCTACTCGCTGGGAGTGATTCTCTACGAACTGCTTGCGGGAAGGCCTCCGTACGATCTTTCCGACTGCACGCCGGGCGACGCCGAAAGGATCATCGCCACCCGGGAGCCGGAGAAACCCTCGCTTGCCGCGCGCACCGGGTTGTACGCCACGCGGGCAGCCTGGAACGATCTGGATCTGCTGTGCCTCAAGGCCATGCACAAGGATCCGCACGAGCGCTACCAGTCGGTGGAGGCGCTCATCCGCGACATCGATCACTACCTCAAGGGAGAACCCCTGGAGGCGCGGCCGGATACCGCGACCTACCGCATCGGCAAATTCGTCGCGCGAAACCGGCAGGCCGTCCTGGCCGCATCGCTCGTGCTTGTGCTGATCGCTGGCATGGCCGTCTTCTTCACGGTACGACTCGCCAGGGCGCGGAACGCCGCGCTGGCGGAAGCGGCACGCACACGCAGAATCCAGCGCTTCATGTTGGATCTGTTCGGCAGCGGCGACAAGGAGGCGGCTCCGGCCAGCGAGCTTCGCGTGGCGACGCTGCTGGATCGCGGCGCCCGCGAGGCCGCTGCTCTCAACGCCGATCCCCAGACGCAGGCCGAGCTGTACGAGAACCTCGGGCGGATGTACCGGCTTCTCGGCCGGTATCAGAAATCCGACGAACTGCTCGGGCTCGCCTTGCAGAAAATGAAGGGCGCGCTCGCGCCGGACGACCCCCGGATTGTCGATGCGCTGATCCAGCTCGGCGCGCTGCGCGGCGATCAGAGCAATTCGAAAGAAGCGGAACGGTTGGTCCGCCAGGCTCTCAGCCTGGCCAGCCGGCGCTTCCCGCCGGCCGATCCGGTCGTGGTGTCAGCCAGGTCGGCCCTGGGGAGAGTGCTGGTGCAAGGCGGCTCCTATGACCAGGGAATCGCCGTGCTGGATCCCTTGATGAAGATTCAGCCGTCCGGTGAGGAGGGCATGGACACATTCCTGGAAACCCTCTCGGCGTTTGCCTACGCGCATCACTACGTCGGACACTACCAGCTTGCCGAATCCTTGAACCGCCGCGCGCTCGAATTGGACCGGCAGGTGCACGGCGACTCCCATCCGAGGGTGGCTTATGATCTGGCCAACATCGCCACAATCGACGTGACCCTCGGCAAACATGCAGAGGCCGAGCCCTTGTACCGGCAGGCAGCGGAGATCCTGAAAAACTGGTACGGCCCGAATCATCCCGAGACCCTCCAGGTGACGAGCTTCGTCGGACTGGTGCTGATCCAGCAAGGCAAGCTGGATGAAGCCGAGCCGCTGTTGCGGAATCTGCTCGCGGTGCAGGAGCAAACTTATGGGGCTACCCATCCCAACGTCGGTTTCACGCTCGACACGCTCGGTAAGCTGGCGCTCAAGCGCGGCGAGTTCGCCGCGGCGGAGGCGGACTTCGGCCGCGCGTTGAAGATCTATTCGGCGTCGTTCGGTGAAACCAACAATCAGACCGCTATGTTGCTGGCTCACCTCGGCGACGTGTTTCTTGCCGAAAAGAGGTACGATCGCGCGGAACCGCTCTATCGGGCTGCATTGAAGGGACTGACCGCCCGGCCATTGAAGGGCAACGTGGGTGTCGGAGTGGTCGAGGTTACCCTGGGAAGGGTTCTGGTGCGCCGCGGAAACTACCGGGATGCGGAGAACCATCTGACATCGGGGTATGCGATCCTGGTGGCCCAGCCCTCGGCGTTCCCGGCGCATCTAAAGGAAGCGCGGGAGGATCTGGCGACCGTTTACGGCGCCCTCCACCAGCCGGACAAAGCGGCAAAGTTCCGCGAGGAAAGCGCGGTCCCTACAGCGAATGCCGGAGCTGCTGCGCGGCAATGAGCAGCGGATCCCAGACGGGCGCGTACGGCGGGGAGTAGCACAGGTCGAGCTGCTCGAAGTCGTCCACGCGCATGCGCGCATGCAGCGCGGCGGCAACCACATTGATGCGTCCGGCGGCTGATTCATCGCCCACGATGGTCGCGCCGACCAGACGCCGGCTGGCCCGATCGGCAACCAGCTCGACGGTGGTCTTCACGGGCTGGTAGTAGCGCGCTCGGTTGTTGGCCTCGATACGGGCGGAGACGGGATCGAACCCCTCGGCGCGGGCGTGCGCGGCAGAGAATCCGGTGGTAGCGAAGGCCATGCCGAAGATACTCACAATCGAGGTGCCCACGATGCCGGGGAAGCGCTCGCGAGCGCCGGCGGCGGCGGCTCCGGCGACACGCCCGGTCTTGTTGGCCGTGGTCCCGAGCGGAATCCAGGTGGGGCGGCCGGTCACCAGGTGCGTGACTTCCGCGCAGTCGCCCGCGGCGAATACCCCGCGCAGGTCGGTTTCCATGCGGTCGTCCGTGCGGATTGCGCCGGTGCGGCCGATCTGAACGCCGGCATCGGCGGCGAGCCCGACATTGGGCTTGAAGCCGGCCCCGATCACCACCATCTCGCACGGAATGTCATCGACCGAATTGGGCTCGACCGCGCCGATTTTGACCCCTGTCCGCAGCTCGACGCCGTGCAGCTCGAGTTGTTTGCGGACGGCCGCCGTCAGGTTGGCATCGTCGCGCAGCAGCGCATGTTCGGAGCGCTCGATGACCGTGACGCGAAGTCCGTTGCGCCGCAGGGCGTCCGCGGCTTCGACACCGATGTATCCCGCGCCGATCACCACCGCCCGCCGGGGACGGCGCTCCGCCATGAAGCGGCGCATCCCTTCGGCGTCGTCAAGCGTGTGTAAGGTGAACACGTGCGGCTGATTGGCTCCGGCGATGCCCGAAGTATCGCAGCGTGCACCCGTGGCAATGACGAGCTTTTCATAGGGCACGCGGGCCCCGGATTCGAGCACCAGCTCCCGGCGCGGATGTGCGATCGTCACCACCCGCGAGTTGGTGCGAACCTCGATCTTGCGCTCCTTGCGAAAGTATTCGGGCGTGTAGACGATGAGGCCTGCGCGGTCCTTCACCCGGCCTTCGACCAGGTAGGGCAGTCCGCAGGCGCCGTAGGAAATGACAGGGCCTTTTTCCAGAACCAGGATTTCCAGCCGCGGGTCGAGACGCCGCGCCCGGGCGGCCGCGCTCAGTCCGGCAGCCACACCGCCGATCACGACGAGAGCCATCCGAGGCTAGTCCTCGTCTTTCATCTTCTGCACGAAATCCAGGATATCGAACGTCTTGATCTTCCGGTCGGGAAAAAAGCTGTTGACCGCATCCTGCTCGTCGGAATAGATCTCGAAGGCGGTGGCGAGGCGGGTCATCACCAGCAGCTCGATGCTCCGCTTGGTCAGGTTGACCAGCTTCACCAGGCCCACGTTCTTGCGCATGGTAGTCGCGCACATGACCAGTGCGCCCAGGCCGGTGGAATCGATGTAGTCTACGCCCGAGAGGTCGAAGACGAGGTTCTTGTGGCCGGCAGCCGAAACCTCGGTCACCTTGTCACGCAGCGCCGTGGCTTCCTTGCCCACGACAATGCGGCCCTTCATCCGGAGGACGAGAACGCCCTCGCGTTCGTGTTGTTGTATGTCGAGAGGCATGGATCAGACTGGCATTTTGATGCCCAGTTGAGCCTCGACCGCATTGATGTCCACCATTTCGATGGCGTCCCAGGGGCAGCCGTCGAGGAAAGCGCCGTCGGGACCTTTGCTGGTGCACTTCTTGCAGCCGATGCAGAGAACCGGGTCGACCTCGATGTGGCCGAAAGGCGGATGATCTTCGTCCGGTACCCAGTACATGCAGTCGGCTACCGGACAGTAGGGCACGCACGCCGGCGAGCCGGCACAGCCGGTGCAGCATTCGGTGATGACAGCGATCTCTTTGGGCCGCTTCTTGCGCGGGGTCGCGATCCCCTCGGACTTCGGCTCCATCTTCAGGACAGCCGTGGACATGGTCGAATTATGACATAGTTGGGGAAGACGTGGCGCGACGGATCGAGCAGGAACTGGCGAAGCTGGGCGAGTTGCGCAGATCGAGTCCGGCCGATGCCGAACCCCAATTGCGCAAGGCTTTGAGCGACCGCGTGAACCTGGTGGTGGCGAAGGCCGCGGAGATTGCGGCGGATCTGCGATTGCTCGACCTGATCCCCGACCTGCTGCGCGCGTTCGAGCGGCTATTCGAGAACGCGGCCAAAAGCGATCCCCAGTGTTGGGGCAAGAACGCGATTGCGCGCGCGCTGAAAGAAATGGACTACGATGCCGCCGAGCCTTTTCTGCGCGGTGCGGCGCACGTGCAATTGGAACCGGTTTGGGGCGGGTCGCAGGATACGGCCGGACCGTTGCGCGGCATCTGTCTGCTGGCGCTGCCGGGGTGCGCGGACATCCGCCGCGAAGAGGTGATGCGGCATCTGGTGAGCGCGCTCACGGAGCCGGACCCCTCGGTGCGCGGCGACGCGGCGCGCGCGCTGGGGGCCATGGGCGGCGATGAAAGCGCGCTCGTGCTGCGATTGAAGGCGCGCGTCGGCGACGATGAGCCCGCGGTAACCGGACAGGCTCTGGAATCGCTGCTGATCGTGGAGCGCGCACAGGCCCTGCCGTTCGTGAAAGCGTTTCTCGACGCGCAGGGCGGCGCGGCGGCGGAAGAGGCCGCGCTGGCCCTGGGGAATTCACGCATGGCCGGCGCCGTGGACGCGCTGTTGGAGGCCTGGCATCAGGCGGCGGGTCAGGACTATCGCGAGGCGCTGCTGCGGGGGTTGAGCCTGTCGCGCGATGAACGCGCAGCGGAGTTCCTGCGGACCCTGGCGCGCGAGGGCCGGGACCGCGACGCGCAGGCCGCACGCGCCGCCCTGGAATTATTTCCGGATTCGAGCGCAACAAGCGGATAGCAGCGCCCTGCGCCTGTGGAGCATCATGCAAGCATGAACACGGAAATGTGCTGGGAAGCGGTGAAGAACAGGGATCGCACGCAGGATGGGCAGTTCTATTTCGGCGTGATTACCACGGGTGTCTACTGCAAGCCCTCGTGCGCGGCGCGGCGGCCCTTGCGGGAACACGTGCGGTTCTACGAGACGGCCGAAGCCGCGGAGCGGGACGGCTTGCGGGCATGTTTGCGCTGCCGTCCCAAGGAGGACGACAGAGAGCGGATGCGCGAGCTGTGCCGCTTCATCGACGAACACGGCGACGAGCGGATCACATTGGACGTGTTGGCGGCGCGAGCGGGCATCAGCCGCTTTCACCTGCAGAGGACGTTCAAGGCCGAAACCGGCGTCACCCCCAAGCAATACCTGGAGGTCGTCCGGATGACGCGCCTGAAAGAGGGTCTCAGGCACGCTAAGGACGTAACCGAAGCCGTGTACGAGGCGGGCTTCGGATCCTCCAGCCGCGTGTATGAGCGGGCCGACACGCGCCTGGGAATGACGCCGAAGGAGTACCGGCAGGGCGGGCGCGGCGTGGAGATCACGTGGGCGGCTGTGGATTCGCCGTTGGGGTTGATGATGATCGGAGCGACCGATCGCGGAATCTGTTTCTTGCAGTTCGGCGATTCCCGGGAGGAGTTGCTCGAAGAATTGAAGCGGGAGTATCCGGCGGCGATTGTGGCGGAAATGCGCGGGGAGAGCGCGGAGTTCCAGGCTTGGATTCAGGGACTGATGAACTATCTCGGAACCGGGCAGATCGGAAATCTGCCCCACGACGTCCGGGGGACGGCGTTCCAGATGAAGGTCTGGAACTACCTTCAGGGAATTCCGCGCGGGCAGGTGCAAAGCTATGCCGAGGTCGCGGTGGGAATCGGACAACCGAAGACGGCGCGGGCGGTGGCGCGCGCCTGTGCGGCAAACCGTGTGGCGATTCTGATCCCGTGCCATCGTGTGATTCGGGGGAACGGCGAACTGGGCGGATATCGCTGGGGGCTGGGACGGAAGCGGGCCCTGCTGGAGCTCGAACGGCGATCAGCGGGCCAGCCAGCTTAGGATGGCTTCGAGCTGCTGTGGGCCCCAGACGCGGAGCAGCTCGGTGTCGATGCGGCGCGCGCGAAGAGCGGAGTACATGTCGTACGCGCCTTTGCCAGTGCCGGTATCGATCACGAGCGTCGGCGTGTGCAGGCGCTCCGGATCGGCGCCATTGACAGCCGGCGGGTCGACGGCGACCGCGGAGCGGAAGCGATCCGTCTGGCCGATGGCCCAGGCGGCGAGCGGGCCGCCGATAATGTGCACGCGCGCCGGGTCGATGAAGCCTTGGGCGATCAGGTAGTCGGCGCCGCGCATCAGGTCGTCGAAATCGTCGCCGGGGTCGCGCGTGCGCAGCAGGGTGCCGAATTCCTCGCCGAAGCCGGGGGTGCCGCGTGGATTCGCGCACAGCACCACGAAGCCGCGGGCCGCGAGAATCTGGGCGCGTAGATCGAACCCGAGGCCGCACATGCGCCGCGGGGCATCGCGCACGTCCAGGACCAGCGGGTATCGACGCGCGCCGTCGAAGCCAGGCGGCCTGGTGATCCAGCCCTGAATGGCGCGGCCCGCTGAGGGAAACTGAATCTCCTCCGGAACACTGGTGGCGCGGGCCGCAATAAGCGGCGCATTCGGCGAGGCAAGCAGGACGGGAGCTCCCGGTACATCGACCGGAAAGGTCAGAATCTCGCCCGAGGGGCGAACGGCCGCTGCGCGGCCGTTGTCGGCGAGCGAGAAGTCAACCAGACGCTCGCCGGCCGCCGTCGCCTGGCGCACGCTGCCATCGGCGCGAGCCGACCAGACGCGACTCTCGCCACGGTCTTCCGCCAGGAAGTACACGGTGCGCGAATCCGAGCTCCATTGGATGTATGTGACGTCCCGATCGAGCGCGCCGGCCAGAATCTTGCCTCGCGAGCCGTCCGGGTTGGCCACGTTCAGCTTGGCGGTAACGTAGCTCTGCGCCCTGGCGTCGCGCGAAATCCAGGCAATGCGGCTGCCGTCGGGCGCGGGCAGCGGGTCGAAGTCGGGCCCGGCGTGATGCGTGATCTGGTGCGCCCTTCCCGAATCGGGAGCTGCGGAGTAGATTTCCGCATCGCCGCCCGGCTCTGCGGCCGAGATCAGGATCGACTTGCCGTCGGGCATCCACGCGGGCTCGCCCAGAACATCGAGCTTGCCGGTAGGGATCTGCACTGGCGTGCCTCCGCTCACCGGCACCACGTAGAGAGCAGCGTGGGCGGTGTACGCCAAAGCGGCGGCATCCGGCGACCACGCCAGGGCGAGCGGCGCCGACGCTGCATGAGTGACCTGTCGAGGACGCTCACCGGCAAAGCCGCGGATCCAGATCTGGCCTCCGGCCAGATACGCGAGCGAGCGGCCATCGGGAGACCATCGCGGATGAGATTGGTTGCAGGCGCCGCCGTCGAGGCGTTGCGGTCTCGCCGCGGCGATGGATGCCAGCCAGAGAGTTGTGCAAGTCTTGTTCGTGCCTCTGATGGACGAGGACTCGACCCAGGCTACGCTCGAACCGTCGGGACGGATGCGCGCTTCGGTGACCTCGCGCCACGTCCACAGGTCGTCCACGGACCACGGCTGGGCGGCGTTCAGCGCCGTGGCGCAGAGGAGGAAAACGAGTCGCAACAACTGGAATTATCGCGCACGCGAGTGGTTCGGGGCTGGTCGGGAACCTCCCTCACGGTACAATAGAAACTTCCTATGACATTTCAGGAAGTGGTCGAGGCCGAAGGCCACCTGATCGATTCGCACGTCGTCGAGAACATCTTCGACAAGGTCGTCGAGCACCACGGCCGGTTCGAAGTCGAGCAGTTCCGCATCGGCCGGACCAACAGCGAGCCCTCTTACCTGCGTCTCAAAGTGGAAGCGCCCGACGCGCCGGCCCTGGACCGTTTGCTGGAAGACCTGCTCATGATCGGGTGCGCCCCGGTCGAAACTGGCGACGCCGCGCTGGCCACCGTCGAGCGCGACCGCTGCGCGCCGGAGGATTTCTATTCCACCACCAACCACCGCACCCACGTCCGCGCAGGCGACCAGTGGATCGAAGTCGAGAACCAGCGCATGGACGCCATGATCGCGGTCGCCGGCGGACGCGCGGTGTGCCGCCGGCTGCGCGACCTGCGCGCCGGAGACCGCATCGTGGTGGGACTGCGCGGAATCCGGGTGACGCCGGAGAGCAAGGAGCGCGACCGTCTGGAGTTCGCCTTCATGGCCAACGGCATCAGCTCCGAGCGGCAGGTGGAAACCGCCGTGCGGCAGACGGCGGCGCTGATGCGGCACGCCGTGGAACAGAAGCAGAAGGTGCTCGCCGTGGCCGGCCCGGTGGTGGTCCACACGGGCGGCGTCGCAGGCCTGGCATCGCTGGTCCGCGACGGCTGGGTGCACGGCGTGCTCAGCGGCAATGCGCTCGGGGTGCACGATATCGAGGCCGCCCTGTTCGGCACCTCGCTCGGGGTGCGGCTCAGAGACGGCCGTCCCGAAGAGCACGGGCATCGCAATCACATGCGCGCCATCAACGCCGTCTACCACGCGGGCGGCGTGCGCGCCGCCGTGGAGAGCGGCCGTCTGCGCAGTGGCATCCTCTACGAATGCGTGAAGAAAGGAGTGCCGTTCGTGCTCGCCGGCAGCCTGCGCGACGACGGCCCCTTGCCGGACACCATCACCGACATGAACGCCGCGCAGGACGCCTACGCCGCACAGTTGAAGGGCGCTGGGCTGGTGTTGTGCCTGGGCTCGATGCTGCACTCGATCGCCACCGGCAACATGCTCCCCAGTTGGGTGAAAATCGTGTGTGTGGACATCAATCCCGCGGTGGCGACCAAGGTGAGCGACCGCGGCACCGGCCAGGCAGTGGGTGTGGTGGCCGATGTGGGCCTGTTCCTGGACCTGCTCTCGAAAACTCTGCAATGAAACGCGCCTATACCGACGAACACGCGCGGGGCGGCATCGCAACACCCCTGCCCGGGATTGAAACCTGGCCCAACCAGTACGCGGACTACGAGATCGAAATCGTGATGCCGGAGTTCACCAGCGTCTGCCCGAAAACGGGTCTGCCGGATTTCGGCAGGATCGTCCTGCGCTACGTGCCGGACAAGCTCTGCCTGGAGCTGAAATCTTACAAGATGTACCTGCTGGCCTATCGCGACATCGGCATCTTTCAGGAGAACGCGGTCAACCGCGTGCTCCGCGACGTGGTCAAAGCGGCGCGGCCGGTGAGCGCCACCGTGATCGGCGACTTCTCGGCACGCGGCGGTTTGACCACGCTGGTTACGGCATCGTGGAGCCGCGCCAAGGGGAAGGGCCGTGGAAAGCGCTGAGCTGATCGCCATCCTCAACGAAGTGCGCGACCGCGTGCGCGCGCGCTATCCCGAGAAGCGCGCCGGCGCGGTCGAGGTGGCGCTGCCGGATCTCACGCCGCTGGTTCACGCGCGCGATGCGGCACTCGGCAAGGTGGCAGCCATCGGCACGGTGAATCCGCGGCCCGGCGGCCTCGTCAACAGCCTGGTGCAGGCATGGAAGAAGCTGGTGGCGCGGGCGCTCGACTGGCACGTGCGCGAACAGGTGGAGTTCAACCGCAAGATGGTCGCCTGCATCGACACCGCGATCGAGAGTTTCAACGATTTCAACCGCGCCCTGGTGGAACTGGGCAACCGCATCGCCGCAGTCGGCGTCGAGCGCGACGAAGTGCGCGAAGAGCTGAAGGAGTCCAAGGATATTCGCGGCCATTGGGCCGAGTGGCGGATCGCCTGGGAGCAAAAGCTGGCCCAGAACGAGGTGCAGTTTCTGCGAAGCGTGGCGGATTTACAGGCCGGTTTCCAGCATCGTGCCGACTTGATGGACGCCAACTATCGCGACCTGGTCCGCGGCCAGCATCGCGATTTTGAAGGCGCATTGGAGCGCTTCTCTGGCGACATTCAGAAGCGTCTATGGGCGGACCTGGAGCGGATCCGCCTGGAGTACGAACGGCTGATCTTCGCCGAACTCAAAACGATCCGTCAGCGCAGCAACGCGGGCCTCCCGGCCCGCACAGCGTCTCAAACGCCATCCGAGTTCCCCGCCCTTCCTGACTTCGATTACGGCCACTTCGCCGAACGTTTCCGCGGCACCGAGGAGTACGTCAAGGCCGGACAGGAAACCTATCGGCCGGTCTTCGAGGGATGCACCGACGTGCTCGATATCGGCTGCGGCCGCGGCGAGTTCCTGGAGCTCATGCGCGACGCCGGCGTGCCGGCCCGCGGCATCGACCTCAGCGCAGAGAGCGTCGCCATGTGCCGGGCCAAGGGCCTCGATGCCGAGGTCGCCGACCTGTTCGCCTACCTCGATAACCTGCCCGAAGCATCGCTTGACGGCGTCTTCTGCTCGCAGGTGGTCGAACATCTGCCGCCTGAGCGGCTGCCCGCCATGATCCGCCTGGCAACGTCGCGCCTGCGCCGCGGCGGTGTCATCGCCATCGAAACCCCCAACCCGGAATGCCTGGCAATCTTCGCCACGCATTTCTACCTCGACCCCACGCACCAGCGCCCGGTGCCGCATCCCCTCCTGGTCTTCTACCTCGAGGAGTACGGTGTGGGCAGGATCGAGGTCCGCAAGCTGTCGCCGGCAGTCGAGTCGATGCCGTCCCTGAAGTCCCTCCCCGAGGATTTCCGGCAAGCGTTCTTCGGCGGGCTGGATTACACGGTCATCGGTAGGAAACTATAGCCGGTGGTTAGCTAACCATCGTTGTCAAGACAAAGCGCCTGTTTGCCGTCATAGTTGACAAAGAGCTCTGCTTACCTATATGTGTATGCGATGTGGCAAAAATCGACACCTTAAGGGCGCTGAGGTGCTGGAATTCACCCTGGCGTTCCTGCCCTTGATCATGATGATGTTCGCGGTGCTCGATGCGGCGTGGGGCATGTATGCAAAGACAACACTCATGCAGGCGGTCCGCGTGGGTGTTCGCTACGGGATCACCATCACCGGTACCCAGGCGTCGGCGGCAGGCTCCGACCAGACCACCATGGTGAAGAGTTGGGTCCAGGCTAACGCGATGGGGCTCCTCAGGGGCTCCAGCGGTCTGGCCAAGATCAAGGTCAACTACTTCCAGCCTCCCCCGCCGGGCTCCACCGCATCGTCAACCGACGTTTCCACACAGAACAACGGGAATGCCCCGGGCAACATCATGCAGGTCTCGGTTCAGGGTTTCACTTTGGGCCCGCTGGTCGCCCGAATCTTCGGCCTTCATCAGCCTGTCGATGCCTCGGGAACGCCGATCAACGCGGTTGCCGCCGATATTATCGAGCCGTGCCGCGATTCACCGCCCATCGGGACCGCGCCGTAAGAGAGGAGACGATGATGAAGCGCAAGAAACGTCAAGGTGTGGCCATCGTCGAGTTCTCGTTCGCGATGGTAGTCATGATTCCGCTTTTCTTGGGAACCATCGGAATCGGCCTCAGATTGATTCAATCCCTGCGCGTTGCCCAGCTTTCGCGCGACGCCGACCGCATGTACGCGCGCGGCCTGGATTTCTCCCAGCCCGGCAACAAGACAACCCTGGCGTCGCTCGGCGCCGACGTGGGGCTCAAGACCGATGGTACCGGCAGCGCCGTAGTGATCCTGACTACCGTGATCTACATCGATAAAGGCATGTGCCAGTCGGCCGGGTACAGCCTGGATGGAAGCGGAAACCCGATCGGCTGCCCAAACTGGAAGAAGTGGGCCTTCGCGCAGCGGCTGGTGATCGGCAAGTCCAGCATCCGCACCAGTAATCTCGGGAGTCCCATCACCACCGGTCCCAATCCCGTGACCGTCGATTCCACGACCGGAAAAATCTCTACCACCGATCAGGTAAGCAACGGGGGTGACGTTGCAAACTTCGTCAGCGGAAATCCGTTCGTCAACATCAACAACGGCAACCTCACCACCCTGCCTTCCGGACAAGTCTTATACGTCGCTGAATGTGCGGTCCCTGGATTCTCCATGCCGCCGTTCGCGGGCGCCAATACGGTCTACAGTTTCAACGTGTTTTGACGCGAGGAGAGGAAACATGATTCGTAGATTGCGAGAGCGCGGTTCGATCATGGTGCTGTTCACGCTGATGATCCCGACCCTTCTTATCCCCCTCACCGGTCTGGCAATCGATGCCACAATCGCGCGTTTCACGCAGGCCAGGCTCCAGGCGGCGGTGGATGGCTCGGTGCTCGGCGCCGGGCGCCTGCTGGGCACTACCGCGGATCCACAGACGGCCGCGGGCGAGTTCTTGGCTGCCAATTTCCGCACGGATGGCTCCATGGGGACCTTTGGAGCCACCAACCTTCAGTACACCGCGGTGTACACCCCCGGCGTCACCAAAAAGATCGACGTCAGCGCCACCGCGGATGTCCCGCTGCTATTCTTGCGGATACTGGGGCAGACCAAAGCTACGGTAGCTGCCGCGGGTGAGGCCACGAGAACGGATTCGCGAATCGTAGTGGTCCTCGATAATTCGCCGTCGATGACCAACTCCGATGGCGCCGGCAGTACCGTTTTTGCCGATGCCAGGAACTACGCAGCGGGGTTCGTTCAGAAATTTACGAGCAGCTCGGACGAAATGGGGCTCGTGATGATCGACAGCAGCGGGTATGTCGCCTATCCGCCCTCCAACCCTAGCTGGGATTCTACAATCACTTCGACTTCCAGTGGTGGCCCGAAGACCGGGTTTCTGGACACCACGGACCCGAATAATCTGGTCAATCAGATCAACGCCACCAACGCGGGCGGAAGCGGCTACACCGGCACCTCCGATGCCCTTTCCGTAGCCTACGTCGAACTCCAAAAAGCTCATCTGAAAGATCTGGCGCATGACGGCGTCGATTACCGGCTGAATTCGATCGTGATGCTCACCGACGGTCTGCCGCAGTCCGTGACCGTGTATGCCAACAATCCCAACGACACCACCGGTGGCGCTGCGAACTGTTGCGGGCCGGGCCCCAGCAACCAGGGCGCGCTGAAACGGGCTACCGGATGTACCAACAAGATCAGCTCCACAACGCCTAATCCCCCAAAGATCGTGGGCTGGGTGGGCGAAAGCCGGCCTTTCACAAGTTCGAATCCGATGGGGTTGTATCAGCTCTACAGCACGGACTCGACCTCAGGTCACACTACCACTTGGTATCTGGCGAATCCGGGTTCGACGACGAGGACGATCAATCCCGCGGACGGTGGCGGCTGTACGTCCCCCTTCAACAGCTCTAGTGGCACGCCCGGCGACATTTCCTCCACCACCGATTTCGGCAAGATTCCTAACTACGACGCCTGGGGGAACAGCCTGTACGGCACTGCGTACATGACCGCCTCCCAGTTCGTCGATGCCAACGGAAACCCGACAACGAATCAGCTCCCCTACACGACGACCTTCGACGAAAAACAATACACCAGCGGCACCCATTGGTCCCTGGCGTTCTGGAACGCAGTGGATTCGGCGGGCAACAGAATCCGGTCGGATGCCAATTTGGCTAACCGGACGGGCGATACGCAAAACATGGCCGTCGCCATCTACGTAATCGGGTATTCGGGCAATGGCGGGATCGACCAGGGGCTTCTTAAGAGGGTCGCCAACGACAAAACCTGTTCGACCTATAACTCGGCGCAACCTACCGGCCTGTTCGTCCTGGCTGGCAATGTCACCGCGCTGCAGAACGCCTTCAACACGGTCTATACCGCGATTCTCCGCCTGGCTAGATAACCTCGCCGGCCGCGGCTTCCAACTCGTCCAGCGCGCCCGCGAAGAAATGATCGGACGCCTCAATCCAGCGTAGCTCCTTCGGCTCCGCGAACCCGGCGTACATTGGCTCGAATTCCTCCCGCGGCCCGTGCTGATCGTGCGTGCTCTGGAGGAAGATCTTCCGCACCGTGCACGCTTCCAGGTGCGCAGGCGGACCCCATCGGGTCGGGAATCCAGCCGCCATCACGAACTGCGCGCCCGGCTCTTCGCATGCGAGCATAGTAGCCACTCGCGCCCCGAAGCTGAAGCCGGCCAGTGCCCACGGCAGATCCGGATACCGCTCCCGCAGCCATGCCAAAGCGGACCGCGCGTCCTCTGCCCCCGCCTCCACCTCGCCCACCTTGCGGAAATTAAACCGCAGCACCACCGCGCCCTTGTGCCGCAGCGCCCGCGCCATCCGGTGGACCACCTTGTTGTGCATCGTGCCCCCGTGCAAAGGATGCGGATGGCACACGACCACGGCCAGGTGCGGCGGTCCGGGGTCGGGTTCTTCCAGCAGGGCCTCCACGACTCCCGGTATGACCGGAGATTGAATCAGCCGCGCCACTTAGTTGGTGCGGTAGTTGGTGAACTGCATGTCGATGCCGAAATCGGCATTGCGCAGCAACTGGATTACCTGCTGCAATGTGTCGCGGTCGCGGCCGGATACGCGCACGAAATCGCCCTGAATCGACGCC
>DATJYW010000120.1:0-15265 GCA_035499435.1 Candidatus Acidiferrales bacterium
ATCGGTGCTGGTGCCGATCTACCGGAAAGACGAGGAGAAGGGCGCCGTGCTGGAGGCGGCGCACCGGATCGCGAAGGAGGTTGGCGCGAAAGTGGACGATCGCGACGGGCAGACGCCCGGGGCGAAATTCTTCCACTGGGAGCGGCGCGGTGTGCCGGTCGTGCTGGAACTGGGCCCGCGCGACCTGGCCGCGAACAAGATCGTGCTCAAGCGGCGCGACACCGGAGCGAAGGAGCCGGTCGAGCAGAGCGTTTTAGTGGACAGGATGGCGGCTGCGCTGGACGACATGCAGAAGGGGCTTTACGCCTGCGCTAAGGAACGGCAGAGGGCCAACACGGTGCTGGCGAATTCGATCGGCGAGGTAGAGGAAATTCTGCGCGACGCCACGGCCGAGAAGGGCGGCGGCAAATTCGTGATGGCTCACCTCAAGGACGATCCGATCTGCGATGCACGGCTGAAGGAGTTCAAAGCGACGGTGCGGAATATCCCGTTGGTCGACGAGTTCGACGGCGGCGGGAAGTGCGTCATCACGGGCGAGCCGGTGGACCGGCGCGCAGTGATTGCCAAGGCCTATTGACTGCGCGCCTGGAGGCCCGCGTTACGAGAACTCGCACAACGACTCGGCGTAGGCGGCAGAGCCGTCGCGGAGCCATGCGTCCAATTGAGCGGGCTCCTTCAACTGCTGGCCACGAACCCGGGGGACCGCGACGAAGCGGCAACTCAACTCGGGAAGCGTAGTCATGTCGCCCCAGAGCTTTTCGAACTGGGCCACGGGAAAAACGTCTTCCTGGCCCTTGCCCCATCGCTTCTTCACGTCCTTCAACGTGATGTACGTAGGCATGCGGGCGGCAACTGCCCGGACGGCGTCGTTTACCTTGCCTGGGTCTGCGAGGTCGGCCGGCGTGAGCTGGAACATGCCTAAGAGCTGGTCGAGGTCGATCCAGTACGTCGCGCTGTTGTAGTAGGAGAGGCGGTTTTCCACTTCTTCATCGGGCAGCGCAAGGCCTTCGACCAGGCGGGAACGGCCATCAACCAGCGCGAGGCCGCCGCCGCGATCCTCCAGGTGGCGCGCAACGACCTCCGTTGTGAGAGCGGCCCCGCTGGCGATGTGGTGCCCGAGCAGCGCAGGATCGGCGTCGGCTCCCACGGTGTCGATGTTGTGAACCAGCAGATACCGCAAGCGTGGGTTGTCATCAAGAAGGCGCGCCAGTGTACCGTTGCGCATGAGATTGGGAACCTCATACCAATGCCCTACCGGGTGCAGGCACTGCATCGGGAGATTGTCGGTATAGTTGGCCGCTTCGCCGGCGTGCTTCGCCCACTTGATGAGCGCGGCGTGAAGACCCTCGCGGACCTTTTGCGCGCGCTCGTCGAGCAACTGCTGCGGCATCTCTTCCCAGGCAAAGCGCAGGTCGCGCTCGGTGGGGATCATGCGCAGGCCGATGCTGCGGCCGGGAGAAAGCAGCATTGTGCCGGGGTACTCAAGAACCTGGGCGGCGATGGCGTCGTGGGTGAGATAGCTGGTGGTGACGACGTGTGGAAGGAGGCGCCCGCACAGGCGGCTGGCGCGCAGGCTTTTGGCGAGGTGAACCTCGATGAAATTGCGATGCCGGCCGCCCAACTTACAGAACGGGTTCAGGGCCTTCACCACGCCGGCGCCCTTGGTCCAGCGGCTCCCGACGCCACCGGCCAGTGTGACGACGGCGACGCGGCCTTCGGCAAGCGCCTCGAGACCCAGGTCACGATGGCTCGGATCGCACGTGTCGGGCTGAGCATCTTCGATCAGGGCTGAAACAGGCAGACGGTTTTGCGCGAGACCAATTCGTCCGGCGCGGAGGTCGGCCTGAATCAGTTCGTGCTGGGTGCGATCGAAACCGTAGGCTTCCAGCAGGGAATCCAGGCTGCGGGCGTGGCCACCCGAGACCGACGCTGCGCGGGGCATGAGGTGATCGAACAGCTCATGGGCCATGCCGGCAAAAGATCCACCGCCCCGGCAGGCGGCGGCGAAGCGCTCGAGTTCGGCGCGGCGAGCCGGCGTCAGGTGGCGCGATTCGGTGCGGACCAGCTGCGGGACCGCGAGCGTATAGTAGGCGGCCGGCATCAGCGAATCTTCACCCGTGTAGAGCGTGGACCATGTGCCTCGCTCGTTGATGGAGAACTGGTAGACCACCGGCTCCATGGCGAAGGGGACGGAGTGCTCCATGGCGCGCTTGGTCTCGCTCATGATGGCCTGCATGCGGGCCTCGGCTTCGGGCTTGCGCGCGGGAGCAAACAGAAATCCCATGCCCCCGCCGGACATGCCGCCAAGCATCCAGAAGCCGAGGAAGTCCTGGCGGAACTCTTCGCGCGCGCGGCGCACGAGGGTATCGGTGTAGAGGTTGCCGGCCCACGGAATGATGGTCTGGATCGGACCATCGAAATTCTTCTGGGTGCAGGCGCCGATCGCGGCGATATCACCAGCCTCCAGATGGCCGACCACCTGATCGAGTATGGCGATGGCCTGGCCGCGTCCCTGCCACTCGGTAGCGGAGCGCAGGAGATACTTTTCGGTCACCATTTCGAGAATCGGGCCCACATCCTGCGCCATGCCGCCGTGGACCAGGACCAGGCTTTGCTGGAGCGCCTCGCGCGTTGCCTGGGGCACTTCGGCGTGTGTGAAGATCTTGTGATCGGGCAGCAGGCGTCCGCGGCTGATGCCGAACTCGGGGTCGCCATCGGAGGCTGTGACGCCGTGGATGAGCTTAATGCCGGGCCAGACACCGCCGGAGTCCTGCCACCCGCCGCCGCTTCCGCCGAGCCATTCGCCGAGGATGGCGCGAGCGGCCACGAGCCTGCGGTCGTGCTCCTCGAGCCCGCCGGCAAGCGCGTCGATCTGGCGCGTGGCGCGCATGCAGATGGCGATCAGGCAGGCCAGAAGGCTGGTGGACACGGCAAGACGCGAACCCTTGGGAATATCGTTCACCTTGCTCACGATCTCGATGCCGTGGCCATGCCTGCCCGTGAGCCGCGCGAGGAGGTCCGCGAGCGGCTGGGTGGCGCCTTCCATGCCCGGCGGCACAATGCCACTGGCGATTACGGCAGCTTTGAGGAGGCCGAGGTAGTCGCGTGCAAAGTCGAAAACCTCGGCGATGGAGGTCACGTCGGCGGTGGCTTGAAGATCGACGCTCGTGAGACGGAGCACGGGTTCGTCGATGACGCGGAAGAAGGCTTCTACGGGCGGGGCAGGCCGGGAATGCGCCCCACGGACTGCGAGGTCGATGGAGACGTTGAGCACGCGCGCGCCTTCCGGGTAGTCCATGCCGAGGAAGAAGATGTCGCTCCAGCCGCTGTGGGTGAGGTCCATACGCACCGGAGTGGCCTCGTGCAGGATCGGAAAAACGGGTGCGCCGGCAAGCAGCTCAGGACGGAGGCGCAGCGGGTGATCCTGAGGATGGCCGGCGCGGAACATCCACTGGTTGCCGCGCACGGAGCGCACGCTTCGCCGGACCTGGTCGGCCAGAGTCTGAAAGCCGAGCGCGCGATAGCCGGCAGCGAGGGCGCTGGAGATTGCGGCGCTGGGGCCCTGCTCGGATTGGGCCGCTAGAAAGATATCGATAGCTTCTTCGAAGCGGCGCTTGAGCAGGTTGGAGTAGCCCGCGAACGGAATGAGAGCCGGCGTAGTGGTCCCAGGCCGCAGCGGGATATGAAAGCGATGGATGGCGTACAGGAAGAAGAGGGCGCGGACGCGCTCATAAAGGTTGTCGCTGGAGCGACGGAAGCGGTCGAGGTCGCAGCACTCGGCCAGGAGGTGATCCAGCGGCTCGTCGCGGCAGATGACGTCGAGGGACTGGTCCCGTTCGAGGCCGTTGGCGGTGATGATGCCAGTGAGGCGCGTCACCGCTGGCTCCCGCCGGCGAGCAGTTCCACGAGCTGCGCAAGCACCTGTGGGCGATCGGGACCGCTGAGGGCGAGAGCGGTCTGGGCGATCCACAGTCCGTAGGGCGCGCCAAGATCGTAGCGCCGGCCGTCGTCTTCGATGGCGAGGTACTGTTCATGGCGGGCCAGTTCGGCGAGGGCAGCGGAGAGCGTAGCGGCGCCTCTTCCCAGGAATTCCATGACGGCCGGGGTCAGTACGTGAATGCCGAAGAAGCAGAGGTAGTGCCCCGCGCGGATGCCGGGAACCATAAGGCGGCGCTCGGCTTCGGTGGGCGTGGGCTTTTCGATGACGGTGTCCACCCGATAGAGGTCGCTGCGCCCGGCAACGCGGCGGCCGGAGACCGCGCCGAAGTTGGCCAGCAGGCTTTCACGGGTGGGCTGCACGCCGCTGACCGAGCAGTTTTCGGTTTCGGCGAGCTCGACGAGCCGGTGCGCAGACGGCTTGGCTCCGGCGCCGATGTAAAGGTGATCGCCGACCATATGAAGGAAGGGCTCGGCGGCGGTGAATTCACGGGCGCAGAGGATGGCGTGCGCGTACCCGCGCGGCTCGGGTTGGGGCAGGAAACGGACCGCGGAGGCGTGGCGGCCGGCGGCCTGGGCATAGCGGGATTCATCGCCCGGCCAGACGACGACGGCGACCTGTTCGGCGCCGGCGGCGAGGCACTGCTCGATCAGGGTCGCCAGCACGGACTTTTCGTGCCCGTCGCGATCGGTCAGGGTTTGCAGCGGCAGGGCGCGCTGCCCGGCAGCGGCAGCGGTGATCACGGCTTTACGTACTCGCAAGGTCTCGATGCTCCTTCCAAATGGGAAGTGTAGCGCGGCGCCTGTGCGCGGGGCGAATGACGGGTACAATACTGTGATAACGCTTTCACGAGTGCCCGCAGGAGGTAGGGATGACACGCAGCGTAGCCGCAATGGTCTTGGCCGCCGGCCTGGCGGCCGCACAAGGGACGCTGGCCGATTACCAGCGAGGTCAGGGGCTGCAAGCGAAGGCTCGCGGCCTGGTTGTGAATGCGCCGGGGCCGACGACGTGGATCGGCGATTCCGATCACTTCTGGTATTGGAGGTCGGTCAAGGGCGGTACAGAGTTCATGCTGGCGGACGCGACGAGCGGGACGAAGAAGCTCGCGTTCGACCACGACCGCCTGGCCTCTGCGATCTCGTCGGCATCGGGCGGCAAGTACACCGGACTCACGCTGCCGTTCGCGCCTCAGCAGGGCGGTCGAGGCGGTGCGGCGGCAGGCGGGCGCGGCGCAGGACCGGCGCCGGGAGCGCTGACGTTCCTCGATCACGAGACGGCGATTCAGTTCGGGGCGGCGGGATTCCTGTGGAAGTGCAGCCTGACCGACTACACCTGCACCAAGGGCGATGCGCTGCCCCAGACGGCGACGGGCGGACGCGGGAACGCTCCGGAGCCGGAGGAGGTAGGCGGCGATCCGGTGGACGGGTTGGAATGGACGCCTCCGGCGCCGCAGCAGGATGGGCCGGTTGGCGGACCTGGACGGGGGCAGAGCGGGTGCGCGTCGACTCCTTCCGCGGCAGGACAGGGCGGCCGGGGGGGACGTGGGGGCCGCGGCGCGGCTGCACAGACGAGCACGGAGCAGCAGGTGTGCCGCTCCTTCGATGGCAAGTGGGACGCGCTGATCGAAAATTACAACGTGTTCCTCAAGCCGGTGGGCTCGACCGAACCGGCGACGGCACTGAGCTTCGATGGAAGCGAGGGGAACTACTACACGCTGCGGACGGTGGCATGGTCGCCGGATTCCAGGAAGCTGGCGGCATATCACACACGGCCGGGGTACAACCGGCAGGTGGACTTCATCGAATCGTCGCCCGCTGACCAGGTCCAGCCGAAACACTGGACTACGTCGAGCCTGACGGGGCGCGGCGCCTTTGAGAGCTACTATCGCAAGCCGGGCGACACGGTGGACATCGCCTCCCCTGCCCTGTTCGATGTTGCGACCAAGACCGAAATCGAGATTGACCGCGAGCTGTTTCCGAATGCGTACAGCCTGACGCCGCCGGTGTGGTGGAAGGACAGCCGCGGCTTCACGTTCGAGTACAACCAGCGCGGACACCAGGTCTACCGGGTGATCGAAGTGGACGTGCGAACCGGCAAGGCGCGGACACTGATCGACGAGCAGAGCAAGACGTTCATCTATTACAACCAACTGGGGCCGGGGCTTTCGGCGGGGCGGCGATACCGGCACGACGTCAACGACGGCAAGGAGATCATCTGGGCGTCGGAGCGGGACGGATGGGAGCACCTGTACCTCTACGACGGCGTTACGGGGAAGGTGAAGCACCAGATCACCAAGGGCAACTGGGTAGTGCGCAATGTGGATCGCGTCGACGATGACGCGAAGCAGATCTGGTTCGAAGCGGGCGGAATGAATCCCGGGCAGGATCCGTACTTCACGCACTACTACCGAATCAATTTCGACGGCACGGGGCTGGTGAAGTATTCCGAGGCGGACGGCAATCACACGGTGACGTTCTCGCCGGACCGCAAGTATTACGTGGATAGCTGGTCGCGGGTGGACCTGCCGCCGGTTGCGCAACTTCGGCGCACGGAAGACCGGGAGGTGATCGCGGAGCTGGACAAGGGCGACGCGAGCGCCCTGTTGGCGGCGGGCTTCCGGTATCCCGAGGTCTTTGTGGCCAAGGGGCGCGACGGAGTGACCGACATCTGGGGAACGATCGTACGGCCGATGCATTTCGATGCCGCAAAGAAGTACCCGGTGATCGAGCAGATCTACGCGGGTCCGCAGGGGTCGTTCGTGCCGAAGACGTTCACGGCGGTGCCGGCGACGCAGGCCCTGGCGGAGCTGGGATTCATCGTGGTGCAGATCGACGGGATGGGGACGAGCAACCGCTCGAAGGCATTTCACGACGTCGCGTGGAAGAACCTGGGCGACGCGGGATTCCCAGACCGCATTTTGTGGCACAAGGCGGCGGCGGCGAAGTATCCCTACTACGACATCAGCCGGGTGGGGATCTACGGGACGTCTGCGGGCGGGCAGAACTCGCTGGGCGGGGTGTTGTTCCATCCGGACTTTTACAAGGTGGTGGTGACGAACAGCGGGTGCCACGACAATCGCATGGACAAGATGTGGTGGAACGAGCAATGGATGGGTTGGCCGCTGGGGCCGCAATACGCCGCATCCTCGAACGTGGACAACGCGTACCGGCTGCAGGGCAAGGCGCTGATCATCATCGGCGAGATGGACACCAATGTGGACCCGGCAAGCTCGATGCAGGTGGTGAATGCGCTGGTGAAGGCGAACAAGCATTTCGACATGCTGTACATACCCGGGCAGAATCACGGGGTGGCGGTGCTGGCGACGCAGCATTACCTGCAGGATTACTTCGTGCATAATTTACTGGGCGTGGAGCCGCCAGACTGGAACAAAATGTCGCTGCCGGCGGAGCCACCGAGTACGGGCGGGAACTAGACGCGCCTGCGGCACTTGCGCAGGCCGGGAGGCCTACGCTACTAACATCTTTCTGACGACGTTGCCGGCGACGTCGGTGAGGCGGAAATCGCGGCCCATGTGGTGGAAGGTGAGACGCGTGTGGTCCAGGCCGAGGCAGTGGAGCATGGTGGCCTGGAGGTCGTGGACATGGACTTTGTCCTCGACGATGTTCATGCAGAGGTCATCCGTCTTGCCGACGACCTGGCCGCCTTTGATGCCGCCTCCGGCTAGGAAGAGGCTGTAAGCGAGCGGATGGTGATCGCGGCCGGCATTGTCGGCCTCGCGCGGGTTGCGGATCTCGCACATGGGGGTGCGGCCGAATTCCCCGCCCCAGACAACCAGCGTGCTGTCGAGAAGGCCGCGCTGCTTGAGATCCTTGATGAGCGCCGCGGTGGGCTTGTCGCAGGCTTCAGTGTGGGTCTTGAGCTTGCGGTTGAGGTTGACGTGGTCGTCCCAGCTTGCGTGAGTGAGCATGACGAAGCGGACGCCCCGCTCGACCATGCGGCGGGCAAGCAGGCAGTTGGTGCCGAACTGTTTGGTGGCAGTGCCGTTCACGCCGTACATGTCGAGCGTCTCCGGGCTCTCCTTGGAGAAGTCGAGCAGCTCGGGCGCGGCCATCTGCATGCGGAAGGCGAGCTCGTAGGACGAGATGCGGGAAGCGATCTCGGTATCGCCGGTTTCGGCGTAGTGCTCCTCGTTGAGGTCCCTGAGGGCATCGAGGCCGGCGCGCTGCATGTCGCGGGTGATACCGGGCGGGTTGGAGAGATAGAGCACGGGGTCGCCGGAGCTACGGAAGACCACGCCGGCGTAGGTGGAGGGCAGAAATCCGCTGGACCAGTTGGATGTGCCGCCGCTGGTTCCGACGCCGGAGCCGAGCACGACGAAGCCGGGAAGATTCTGCGACTCACTGCCGAGGCCGTAGAGAACCCACGCGCCCATGGTAGGGCGGCCCACCTGGATGCTGCCGCCGAACAGCAGAAGCTGGCCGGGATGATGATTGAATGCGTCCGTGAACATGGAGCGGACGAGGCAGATGTCGTCGGCGCAGGAGCCGATGTTGGGGATCCAATCGGAGAATTCGGTGCCGCACTGGCCGTAGGGCGCGAAGGTGCGCGGGCTGGCGAGGACGGCGGCGTCGGGCTTGGTGAAGGCGAGACGGAGGTCCTTGGTCATGGAGGCAGGCAGCGGTTTGCCGTGCCATTTCTGGAGGGCAGGCTTGGGGTCGAAGAGGTCGAGCTGGCTGGGGCCGCCTTCCATGAAGAGGAAGATGACGTTTTTGGCTTTGGGCGGGAAGTGGGGATTGCGCGGGGCGAGCGGGTTGACGCCGGGCGCGGCGGCGCTGTAACCATCGCGCGCGAGAAGCTGCGCCAGCGCGACGGTGCCGATGCCGCCGGCGCACTCGCGGAAGAAGCTGCGGCGGGTTTGAATAGCGCGGAATTGATCGCGGTTCATGGCTAATCTCTGGTGATGAATTCGTCCAGGTTGAGGAGCACGCGGCTGAGCGCCACCCATGCGGCGGTTTCGGCTTGCGGCACGCGCTCGATCTGGTTGGGGAACAGCGCGGGCACCGTCTTCGGGTTGGCCTGCAGGCTGCGGCTGGTATCGTCGAAGAATTTACCCAAGCGCTCGGCTTCGCGCGCGCTGGGCGGACGGCCAAGGGTGATTTGGCAGGCGTAGTCGAGGCGATCGTGGAAGGGGCCGGAGGATTCGCGCATGACGCGGAAGGCGAGGCCCTGCGCTGCCTCTAGGAAGACGGGATCGTTGAGGAGGTTCAGCGCCTGGAGCGGCGTGTTGGTGCGCTCGCGGCGGGTGCAGGCGAGGTTGGCGCTGGGCTCGTCGAAATTCATGAGCTGCGGGTACGGGACGGTGCGCTGGAAGTGGATGTAGAGGCCGCGGCGGTAGCGGTCGCTGCCAGTGCTCTCGTCCCACTTGACGCTGCCGGCGTAGGAGAGCTCGGCGACGCCCTTGGGTTGGGGCGGCTTGACGCTCCGCCCGCCGACACGCAGGTCCAGCAGGCCGGCGGCGTAGAGAGCCTGGTCGCGGACGAGCTCGGCGGGAAGGCGGAGGCGCGACTGGCGCGCAAGCAGAGTGTTCTGCGGATCTTTGGCGTCGATTTCGGGGCGCGCGTTAGAGGACTGACGGTAGGTGGCGGTGGTTACCATGAGGCGGACCATTTGCTTCATGCTCCAGCCGCGCTGCATGAATTGGGAGGCGAGCCAATCGAGAAGCTCGGGATGGGTGGGGCGATCGCCCATGGTGCCAAAATCGTCGCTGGTGAAGACCAGGCCGCGGCCGAAGATCTCCTGCCAGAAGCGATTGACGGCCACGCGCGAGGTGAGCGGGTGCCCGGGCGAGACGAGCCAGCGGGCGAGTGTGAGGCGGGTGGGCCGGCCGGGCGGAAGGGGCGGAAGAACGGCGAGCGTGCCCGGCTGGACTTCTTCGCCATGATCGCGCCAATCGCCCTTGATGTGGATGTAGGTTTTCGGCGGGGTGTCGTTTTCGAGCAGCACCGGGGCGTAGCTCACCGGCGGCAACTTCGCGGTCAGCTCGTTGATCTTCGTGCGGACCTCGCGGACTTCCATCTCATCGCAGTGCTCCTTGGGGTAGAGGTTGGCGCAAGAGCCGAGGAACACGTCGAGCATGGCGCTGCGCTGCAGATCGCTGCGGCTGGCGGGATCAAGGAAGAGGACCTTGCGGGCGTTATCGACCGTGTGGGTGAACTCGCCGTAGGCAAAATCCCAGTCTTCGTGGTGGCCGGGATGGGTGGCCGCTTCGCGCAGCTTGGATTGGTAATCGGCCAGGGCTTCGGGGATGCCGTACTCTTCGAGGAGCTCCTGCTTTTTGCGGTCGAATTCGGGGCGCGCGGCAAGATAGGGGCCGAGCTCGCCGGGCATGGGCGCGAGGATGTTGACCTCTTCCTGCGTATTGAAGAAAGCGGTGAGCTGGTAGAACTCCTTCTGCGTAATGGGATCGTACTTGTGGTTGTGGCACTGGGCACAGCCGACGGTCAGTCCCATCCAGACGGTGCCGAGCGTGGCGGCGCGGTCGAGCACCTCCTCGTCGCGGAACTGCTCGGGGTCGGTGCCGCCCTCGCGGTTGGTGAGGGTGTTGCGATTGAAGCCGGTGGCGACGAGGGTATCGATGTTGCGGTTCGGCAGGAGGTCGCCGGCGAGCTGTTCGATGGTGAATTCGTCGAAGGGCAGGTCGCGGTTGAGGGCGTCGATGACCCACTGGCGGTAGCGCCAGGCCCAGGGGCGGGAGCGGTCTTTTTCGTAGCCGTCGCTATCGGCGTAGCGGGCGAGGTCGAGCCAGTAGCGGGCCCATTTTTCGCCGTAGTGGGGCGAATCGAGCAGGCGGTCGACGAGGCGCTCATAGGCGTCAGGGCGATTGTCTTCGAGGAAGGCGCGCTGCTCTTCGGGAGTGGGCGGCAGGCCGGTGAGATCGAGCGAGACGCGGCGGAGCAGGGTGAGCTTGCCGGCCTCGGGCGAGGGCGCGATGCCTTCGGATTCGAGGCGGGCGAGGATGAAATTGTCGATGGGGTTGCGCGGCCACTCGCGGTTGCGGACGGCGGGAGGGGCCGGGCGGCGAATGGGCTGGAAGGACCAGTGGGTGGATTTGCCGGCGGGCCAATCGAGGCCCTGATCGATCCAGGCGCGGAGGAGACCGATTTCTTCGGCGGTGAGGCGGGCGCCGACGGGAGGCATGACCTTGTTGTCGAGGCCGGCGACGAGGCGGATGAGGCGGCTGTCGGCGCTCTTGCCGGGGACGATGTCGATGCCGGAGGCGCCGCCCTTGAGGGCGGCGTCGCGCCCATCGAGGCGGAAATTGCTCATCTGCTGCTGCGCGCCGTGGCAGACGGAACAGCGTTTGGCGATCAGGGGTTGGATGTCGCGGGCGAAGTCGATCTTGGTTGCGGCGGGCGGCGGGAGGGTGGGAGCGTCGGCAGCGGTGAGTAAGGATACGAGAAGGCCGCACAGAGACAGCAGTCTGAGCATTGAAGATATTATATGCCCGGGCTCCGGGCGGGCGGCGAGGACGCGGGTTGGCCGAGTGCCGCGGTAGGTTCGTTTATTGTGGAGGAATGCAACAGGCGCGATGAAAACACGGGACAATTTGGGTTCGTTCGGCATTTCGTCCTTTGGGCGCGGAGGGGGGAGCAGCGTGGGTGGGAGTGCGGGGGCGGGTTCGAGGAATGGTCGGCGCATAGAGGCTCTCCTGAGGGGACGGTAGCACGGGGGTGAGCGGCGGATCCGGCCGGGGAGGGTTAAGTGGAGCGGGGCGAATGCGAAATAAATGTAAGTGGGGTGTAACTGGCGGCCCGTGGGGTGCACCGAAAGGGATCTGTGCAGGTTGACAAGATTATCGACAATTCGTGCCAATTCATGTCAAAGCGTGCCAAGATTCGTGGCAAAGTCCTAAGAGCAAATGGGGACGCCCCACTCCCGACATTCTTTTCGAAAATCGAGCTTTTCGGAGGCCACGGAGCGCCAGGCGGGCAGAGTAGCCGGTGGTCTACTCTTTGTTCTTGCGCTCCATGTCGTGGTTGCCGCAGCCGTCGGCCTTTGGCGGCATGCGGGCGCGGGACCCTCCACGTCCGGCATCATTCTGGGCGTGGCGGCAATCCCGATTATGTACCTGTTGGCCCGCCGAAAGCTGGCCGTGGCCCAACAACTCGGAAGCCGTGCGCTCCGAGCCGACGCTATCGAAAGCATTACTTGCGGCTGGCTATCGTTCGTCGTAGTCCTTGGCCTGGTCGCCCAACTCGTCTTGGGGGCGTGGTGGGTCGATTCGCTGGCCTCACTCGCCATCGTCTACTTCCTAATAAAGGAAGGGCGCGAGGCCTGGGAAGGTGACGAGTGCTGCGATTAATTCGGCGCGGTGCCCGTCTAGTCTAGGGTCTAGGCGGCCCGCGCAATCACGCAAATACAATCCGCAAGATCAATGCTGACCCGAATCGGATCTTCTCTACCTGTGAGCCGCAGTGACAGCGATGACGCCGAGTTTCTTCGCTCGACGGTCAGCACGGTTCCGGGCCTCAGGCCGAGTTGGTCCAGCTCACGGAGAGCCGCGGGGCTCCGATCGGAAACGCTGCTGATCGTTGCTGGTGTCTCAAGGGGCCAACGCGCAAGAGGCACTTCGTTGCGGTAGACCCCGGATGCGTATTTCTGGGGGATGACGTGCCCGTGCGGGTCAATCTCGGGGTCGCCGAGAATGGCGGCGACCCGGTCTTCAAAGCGCTCGGAGATGAAATGTTCCAGACGCTCGGCCTCCTCGTGCACTTCGTCCCAGGAGTACTTCAGCACGTCATGCAGGAAGAGTTCGAGCAGACGGTGATGTCTCACCAGTTCCCAAGCCCTTCGCTTCCCGGACGCCGTTAGACGGACACCGCGGTGCTTTTCATACAGCACCAAGGCAGGGCGCTCTGATGCAAGTCGTTGAAGCATTCCGGTCACCGAAGGGGTCCGGACCTTAAGCCGCTCCGCTAGAGCGTTTGTCGTGACGCGCAATTCCTCCGCGCGACCCAATTCCAGAATGGCCTTCAGATAATCGTCTACGGATTCCGAGGTCGCTAGTGGGATTAGTTTAGTTGCCACTATTTCAAATCGTAAGGCAGTTTGGGCCAGTACGCAAGGGCTCGATGCATCATATGGCGAATTGACGTGCACGAGTTTATTAGGATAGACTAATTTTTGTAGATGGGCCGCGCTGAACTCGTGATCGCTTGCCTTGCATGTCTTGTGTGTTTGCCGGGCCGCCTTCGTGCTCAGGGAGAGACGACCAGCGGTATTGTGGGCACCGTAGCCGATCCGAGCGGAGCCGCCCTGCCACGCGCGACCGTGGCGATCATTAACACCGAGACGGGCGCAAAACGTAGTTCGGCTACGGATGATGCGGGCCGCTTTAGTTTCCCGCAACTGAAGCCGGGATCGTATAGCGTCAAGGCCGAGGCAGATGGATTCGAGCCACAGACCGCACCCAACGTTCAGGCAGGCCTGGGCCAGAAGCAGACGGTCAAGTTCATACTGAAGCTCGCTGCCGCTAAAGGCGAGGTGACCATCTCGGGAGAAGCTCCTCTGGTGAATCCGGACAATCCGAACACTGCGACGACGCTCAACGCTCGCGCGCTGGAGAACCTTCCGAACCCCGGTGGCGATCTGACGTATCCGCTGCAGTTCGCCGCAGGCGCCCTGATGAATACTGCGGGTAGCGGCAACGATTTCGTGGGCGGAACGAATGGTTATGGCAACGTCCAGTTCAATGGCCTGCCGGCGCTTTCAAACGGCTACATCGTGGACGGGCTGGAAACCAATGATCCGCTCACCAACCTCAATAGCGGACTTTCGACAAATCTCGTACTGGGGCTTAACTCCATCGCGGAAGTCACGGTCAACACCCTCTCGTACACTGTGGACCAGGGACGATACGGAGCGTCGCAGGTCAACTACGTCACGAAATCCGGGACCAAGCGGTTTCATGGAAACCTGTACGAACTCTGGAACGGATCACGAATCAACGCCGCTGACTTCTTCACCAATGCGACGCCCGGAAATCACAAACCCCGCTCCACCGTGAACCACTTCGGCGGCAGCCTGGGAGGGCCAATCCTTCACGATAAGCTGTTCTTCTTTTTCGACACTGAGTGGGTGCGTATCGCGCTGCCTATCGTGTCGGCAGCCACCGTCCCGACACCGGCATTTCAACAATATGTTCTGCAACAACTGCCGCTGGGCGGGGTAGATTCCGTGACCGGCTCAGCGTACAAGCCTGCGCCACAACTGATGCCCTTCTATCAGAGGATGTTTAGTCTGTTCGGTAAGACAAATGGAACTCCGCTCGCCGTGCTCGGCTGTCCATTCAATAGCGATGGGGGTCGCGCGGATGGAATCCCGCCCAATGGAAATGGATGCGCCAACCGGCAAAGCATCTCGCATTCGAGCGACGATCGCGAACAGGTTCAGACCGGGCGCATCGATTACAACATCAACCAGAGGAACACGGCGTGGTTTCGCTTTCAGGCTGATACAGGTTTGCAGGCCGCCTACACAGACCCTATCACTCCGTTGTTCAATTCGATCTCATCGCAGCCGTTGTATTCATTCGCCGCGGGCTACGCGCATATCTTCTCTTCGAAGCTGGTGAACTATTTCAATCCGGCGTTCTCCTGGTACGAAAGCCTGTTCGGCCCAGCGGACTTTCAGAAGACGTTGGCTGCTTTTCCGATCGTGCTCCAGGGCAACGGCGCCAATGCTCCGTTTACAACCATCGGCGGGCTCGACAACACCTGGGTACAGGGCCGCCGCGCCGCGCGCCTCTTTATCAATGACAACCTCGCCTGGACCAATGGCAGTCACGAACTTCGTTTCGGTACGAACACGCGGATCTTTCATCTCAATGATTATGACTTCGGTGAAGGCGTCGTTCCGCTTGTTACGTATGCGACACTGCCTCAGTTCATCTACGGCGTCGCTTCCACAGCGTCGAAGACATTCCCGCTCGCAGATTCACAACCATATCGTTTCCTGAATCTGGATGTATACGCGCAGGACACATGGAAAGTGGCCTCGAAGTTCACGTGGACCGTTGGTATCCGGGCTACCCACAATTCCAACCCGCTCAATCCGCACGACGCGATCGCGCGGCTGGACGGCTCCTTCGCGTCGATCTCCCACGATGTGAATCAGCCGTTGAGCGCTGCTATTCAGACCGGCCTCGGTAATGTTTTCGATTCGACGCCGCTGGCGATTTTGCAGCCTCGGACGGCGATCGCCTGGCAGATTGCGCCAGGAACCGTCTTGCGAAGCGGCTTCGGTCTGTTCAGCGATATCCTGCCCGGCAGCATTGCGGATCTTGTCGGCGTCAATCCGCCGTACTCG
>DATJYW010000121.1:0-12573 GCA_035499435.1 Candidatus Acidiferrales bacterium
CTGTTGCTCGCCGACGACTGCAGCAACACGCCCGTCACCGCGCCGGCGCTCACCGTCAGCGGGACCGCCGGCGCTACCTGCGGAGACGACGATGCGAGATCGAACACGGCGAGCCACTGATGATTGGCGGACGCCGCGCCATTGAAGCGTATCTCACTGCGCCAGATCTTGTTCCAGGTATTCGGGTCGGGCGACATCTGATCGGTAGTATCGATGCGGGCGCCGGCGGGCAGGATGGTTGTCATGGAGCCCGCGAAGGCTCCGGCGAAAGACACATCGAAGCGGCGCACACCGGCTGCCGGCGCGGTCAGTTCCGTGGGCGCACCGGAGAAGTGCCAGGCCATATACTGATCGAGCGCGGTATTGCAGACACCGGTCCGATCGTACACGACGAACTGCGACGGCCGCAGAAAGACGATCTGCCGCGACCACGACGCCACCGGCGAGGTGCTGCAGATTTCCGTCAGCGGACGGTACATGTCCTCCAGGTTCACCCCCAGAGCCAGGACGTAGCTTCCGCCATCTTCGAAGCGTGAGATCCTGGTTCGGGCTCCGTCGCTGCGCAGCATCGCCCACTGCCCGTATTCGTGTAGCGGCATTCCGCCGGCATCCACATCCCGCACCTGGAAGGTGTTGTCGAAACGGCGGTTGCCCAGGGTATGATCGGCATCCCAGTTGCCGAACAGATCGTCATACTGGGCGTTCTCGCCGGCATCGCCGCCGGGATTGTGCATGATCCACACGGCCGCGTTGACCAGCAGCGGGCTCTTGCCACGGACCAGCGCAAGGGAACCCGCGTCGAAGCCCTGGTGTCCCGCGCCTGGATTGTTGATGTACGGGCCGGAGCGGAACGACATCCAGGCGGCCGCCTTGGACCAGTCGGAGCGGGCCGCGGCCTCCTCGATTCCGGGAGTGACATACGAAGTCGCGCCGGTCGTGTAGTCGGCCTCGGGAGCGTTGTTGTCCCAGAACAGGAACTCGATCCACTCATCCGGTGTTCCGGCGCCGGCGGGCACCAAGGCTGCCTTCGCATCCCGCGCGTACCGGTGCATGGCTGGGGCCAACGGGTCGTTCCACATGGCGAGGTAGCCGGCCAGGAACGAATACGTGTTGGGATCGCCGGTTCCGGGCCGGACGGGATCGCCCTCGGAATGGCTATGCGCGCCATCCCGGTCGTCGATCATGTCGCGGCTGGGCCAGGTGAAGTGCATGATCCAGCGTGCCTGGTCCAAAGCGAACGGGAACGCCTGCGCCGCGTGGATCAGGTCGATGCCCTTGGCCGAACGCACTGCCAGTATGGGCAGGAGCATGTTGCGCGTCGAGAGCGGGCCATAGTTGGCAAAGCCTTCCGGCCAGCCGCCGCCGGTCATGTTCGCGGCATAGTAGGGCACGACACGCTGATTGTGCTCTTTGTTGAGCCAGTCATTCCACCACGTGTCGGCCATCGGGTTGTCGCCCTGGACAGCCAGTGCCGAGTAGCATTTGGCGGCGTAGTATCCCGCATAGTAGTTGCCCAGAACGTTCTCGTATTCGAACGCAACCTGGCTGTTGGTTTCGAACGTGGTGATCCAACTGTTGAGCACGTTCTGCACCTGGGCCTGGAGCTGCGGCGTGATCAGTTCGTGGAACCAGTCGTAGCCGATAGCCATCGTGGTGCCGTAGAAGCGGATGCCGTAGCCGTCGTCCCGGACATAGACCGGCGTGCCGCCGACCACCTGGTGGTTCGGGTCGGACATGGCCGCCAGAATTGCCGCCCCCTTGGCGCCATACTTGGCGGCGGTAGTTGGCTCGGTGGCCTTCAGCACCTGGTAGCAGATGCCCAGAGGAACCATGGCGTCCCAGTAACTGCTGCCCTGATAGCCCTCGCCCACGCCTGGAAGATTGGGATAGGCGTTGCCGTCCGGGAATTCGACCGTGCCGCCCACCATCGAGTCGCATACGCGCTTCAGCGCGGACCACTGCGGAGTGTTGGCCGCGGCCCGGGTGCGCAGTGTGGCCAGCGTGTTCGAGTCCAGGATGATACGCGGATGATCGCCGCTGGTTGGCGTCACCACGCTCACGCTGGTGGAGGCGGACTTCGTGGGATCCTGCACGCTGGCCGCCGTGACCGTGAACGTGCCGGCAGCATTGCCGGCGGTGTACAGGCCCGCCGTCGAGATGGTTCCGCCCGTGGCCGTCCAGGTGACGTTGGTGTTGGTAAGACCGGTCACGGTGGCGGTGAATTGCAGCGTGCCGCCGGTAAAGATCATGGGCGTGAGCGGCGAGATCGTGACGCCGGACACTGGTGCGGCTGCAACGGTTACGGTGGTGGACGCGGACGCCGAACCACTTGCGTTGGCCGCGGTAAGCGTGTAGGTAGTGGTGGAGCTGGGGGTGACCGTCGTCGAATTGCCGGTGACCGCGCCGATTCCCGGAGCGATGCTTACCGTGGTCGCGCCGGTGACAGACCAGTTGAGCGTGGCGCTCTGTCCGCTCTGCACACTGCCGGGCGTGGCGCTGAAGTTTGCGATCGCCGGGAGCGCCGGAGGAGGCGTGCCCGAGCCGGAACCGAACAGGCCGAACTGATCCGCGGATTCACCGTTGCCGATGGCGCCGACATTGCCGCCCGCGCCGTCCTGCGGGTCTCCCGCGTGAATCAGCGGGCTGCCGGCGGCCGGCGTGTACATCGCCCGGTAGGCGGCGAGCACATCCGAAACCTTCTTCGTGCGGCTCCAGATATCCTCCGGCTTGAAGGGGAACGGCAAAGAGCCCGGCGCGGTGAAATTCGGGTTCAGGTGGCCGTTGAAGCCGCCCAAATCATGCTGGCCGTAGCCCGCCGCGCCCGGCGATACTCCGATGACGCTCAGCCCGTAGTTGGTTTGGTTCGGGGCATCGGGGTTGAAGAAGCCGTTGTAGTCGGCGTAGCGCAGCCGTGGCAGCGGTGGATTGGTGGACTCGTTGTATTCGCCGGAGAGCATCGGCCGCCCGTCCAGGCCGGCATAGTTGTAGATCACGTTGTTGCGGAAGCTGCTCACGAACGAACCCGAGGTCACCGAAATCGGACTTCCGCTGAACGACATGAATGTCCCCCCGCCGTCCATGGTGTTGTTGTGGAATTGCACGCCATCCACGTTGTACAGCAGGTGGAGGCCCGCGCCGGGACTGTAGAAGGTCTGGCTTACCGTGAAGATGAAGATGTTGTGGTGGATGTTGGCGTTGCTCATCGGCCCCTGGATCACCTGGTCCGAATTGCCGCTGGCGTCGATCAGGTTGTAGCGGAGTTCGCCGCCCATGCCGCGCACCGGCCACGAAGAGCTACGAATGACGTTGTGCTCCGCCAGGAAACCGTCGCCATCCAACTGGAAGTTCTCGCCTTGCGAGAAGCGGTGCGGGTAATTGTGCTGGCTGTAGTTGCCGCGCAGCACCATCGCGGAAGATCCACTGATGCGGAAGCCGCAGCGCACACCCATGAGCACGTTGCTTTCGGCATCGCTCGTGCCGCCGATCAGCCAGTTGGCGGTGTTCTGGAAGACCACCGTCGAAAGGCCCACGTTGTTCCCCTGGAAAAATTTCTGCGCGGTCGAAGTGCCGGCGCCGACGAAGACCGGCAGGGTTTCGCTGGAGGCATCCTCCGGTTGCGAGCCGACCGGCACCAGCGTGTTCTCGCGGAACTCGTTGTTGCGGATCACTGCCTGCGCCTGGCCGTTTGCCGAGACCTCTACCCGCCCGAAGGTATCGAACGTGTTGCCGATCAACTGCACGGCTCCCGTTCCGCTGACGGCGACGTCGATCGAGTCCGTGCCTGCGCTGCCCAGACCGCGGATGTTGCAGTTGGCAATGGTCAGCGAGCCGGTGAAGCCTGCGCCGGAACGAATCTGGAAACCGTTGCCGTTAATCTGGCAGGGATTGCCCGGCGTTCCCATATAAGCGGCAGTCTGCGATCCCGTCAGCACGACGTCGGCCGCGAGGTTGAAGACCGGGCCGGAGGAAGGCGCCGGGCTGTCGACGAACACCGTCACAGGGAAACTCGTCACCACGCCATGATGGACACTGTTGATCTGCGCAGTCAGTGTGTAGGTTCCGGCGGCAACGTTGTTGAGGGTCAGCGGGAAGAGGCCGTTATTGGCACCGCTGCCGGCGAATGTGCCTACGGACTGGCCGTTCATGAGGAAACTGACGGTGAGCGCATCGGGATCGGCCGCGTCGCCATCGAAAGGATCGGCGAACATACGAATAGTTGCCGGCGCCGTGAAATGCATGCCGGAAGCCGGGCTCTGCATCACCACGTACGGCCCATCGAACTGCCGCGGCACCGGCATCAAGCCCGAAACGGTTTGGATGGTGACGTTGGCCATCGCCTTCTTGGTCGTGTCGGCCGCCGATGTGGCGGTGACGGTAAAACTGCCCGCGGTCGATCCGGCGGTGAAGAGGCCGGCGTTGGAGATGGTGCCGCCGGTCGCGGTCCAGGTAACCGCGGTGTTGGACGAGCCGGTCACCGTGGCAGTGAATTGCTGCGCCTGGCCCGGCTGCACCGAGGCCGCTGTGGGCGAGATGCTCACGCTGATAGCCGTGGCCTGCTGCACCGTCACCTGCGCGGTCGCGAACTTGGTCGTGTCGGCCGCCGATGTGGCGGTGACGGTAAAACTGCCCGCGGTCGATCCGGCGGTGAAGAGGCCTGCGTTGGAGATAGTGCCGCCGGTCGCGGTCCAGATAACCGCGGCATTGGACGAGCCGGTCACCGTGGCGGAGAACTGCTTCGTCTGACCCGCCTGTACCGTCGCACTGGCCGGAGAAATTGACACCGTAATCACGGTGCCGCCCGCAACCACAATCGTCAGCTTGGGGCGGTTTTTCTGCGATCCCGTAGTGCTTACCAAATTCACGACGTTGTCATTGTTGTTGTTGACCAGCATGACGCCCTGGTTGGCAGCTGGATTGTCGATCCACGTTTGCACTACGGCCGGGTCAAGCGCGATGTTCACGGTCTGGATGCCGGCGGCGCGCAATGCGGGAAGCTGGAAGCTCTTGCCCGCCACCGTATCGATGCCGGCGGCGGACGCTCCCGGACCCGCCCAGTCCACGGAGATATCGCGATGCAGCCATCCCATTTGGGAGAATGCCGGATTCCATGTGTTGCGCAGGTAAAAGCCCGTGATGTTGCCGGGGCCGTTGTCCCAATAGTCCGGCGTGAGAGTCAGCGTGGCGGACGCGACGTGCGACCCCGCGGGAATGGTGAGACTGCCAAACAGCAGCAGATATCGGGCCATGTAGGCGCCGGACCCCGTGATGTTGTAGCAACCCAGCTCGGAGTTGCCGGTCCACCGCACGCCGTTGCCGCCGTTGGAGCTGGCGTATTGGGTATTGATGGAGAAATCCTTTGCGCTGGAATATCCGTCGACACCATTCTGGAAAGTAAACGTGGTATCCGCATAGAGTACGGCCGCGGCTAACAGCCCGGCCCCGATTCGAGTCATCGACGTGATCATTCGGCGAATCACCCGCTGGTTCATTCGGGAGCTCTCCTTGCAAGTGTGAACTGCGCAGGTAAGACGGTGAGAGCGCGCGATTTTGGAAAGAAAACGCCGGACTCTTTGGTTAGGATTCGACCGTTAGCCCGGGTCAATGCGGTTTATACCGGTAAGTTGTCCTTCGGCATGGTGGATATTCCGGTGCTCCGGTGGTCATCAGCCATACAGATCGAGGCCGCGATTTCGCAGGTATCAGCAGGACCCGGTTTGTCCCGGAGAAACGGTCACTATCGCGCGGCGAGAACCCAGCCCGGACTATCTACGGAAGGAAGTCGAGCAGTGGTTTCACGAACTGCGCCAGCCGCTCTTCCGCTACCTGCGCATCCTGGGATGTGAGCACTGGCAGGCCGAAGAGATCTCGCAGGAGGCCTTCCTGCGCCTGCTCGCGGCCCGGCAGGACGGCCTGCTGATCCAGGACGTGCGTGCCTGGATGTTTCGCGTGGCGCGCAATCAGTGGATCGACAGCCGTCGCGAGCATCAGCGCTATTGGGCGGATCAGCCGGCCGACGCGGGCAGGTCCGGCAGAAAGCATCGCGATTGGCGGCCCGATCCGGAGCAGGAGTTGATGCGCGGCGAGCAGAATCGGCGCGTCTCCAAAGAGATGTCGCGGCTGCCGGAATTGCAGCGGGAGTGCGTGCGGCTGAAGGCGCAGGGTCTGCGCTATCGGGAGATTGCCTCCGCCTTGGGAATCCCCATGACTGCCGCCGTGGATCACGTGCGGCGGGCGCTGGCCAGGCTGCGTAAGACGTTTCGTGCCGGGCCTTAATGCATCAAGGACGCAGGCGCCGCGCCAGGTCAGGCGTGAGGCAGTACCTGGTGCCGGCTGACGTTATTACCGTCTTCCCGGTTCAGTTCGGCGAAGATCGCGGTCGAGAGGATCGTGAATGCGCCCAGTGCGAGAAATGCGTGGTGAATTCCGTGGATCATGTCGAGAGGAGTGGCATGAAAGCGGTCGGGCACGAAGAATGCCGTGGTGAGCGACGCGGTTGCTACACCGAAGCTGATGGACATTTGTTGCACCGTGCTTGCGATCGTGCTGGCGGCGCTCGTCTGCTCCTCGGCGATATCGGCGTACACCAGGGTATTCATGCTGGTGTACTGAAGCGACGTGAAAAAGCCGAAACAGAACGTCTGGAAGGCGATCAGCCAGACCGGTGTCGCGGTGCCAATGGTAGCGAACAGAAGGATTTGCAGTCCGATAATCAGGGTATTCGAGACCAGCACCGCACGATAGCCGAGGCGCGCCAGAATCTTGGGCATGAGCGGCTTCAGGCTCATGGCGGAAATTGCCTGCGGCATCAGCATCAGGCCCGATTGAATCGGCGTGTAGCCCAGGCCTACCTGATACAGGAGGGGGAAAAGGAAAGGGATGCCTCCGATGCCGATGCGAGTGAAGAAACTGCCGCTCACGGCAGAGCGGAACGTGCGGATGCAGAAAAGCTTCAACAGCAGCAGGGGAAACCGCGCCCTCGTCGCACGGAATCCATAAGCGGTCAACAGCGCGACGGCTGCCGCCAGCAGCGCCATGATTTGGATCGCGGTCAGGGTGTGTTCCCCGAATACCTCGAGAACATAGGAGAGCAGGCCGATTCCCGCGCCGAACAGCAGGAAGCTGCGCACCTCGAGCGGATGCGTATGCGCCTCGCGATAATCGGGCAGGTGGAGATAGACCATCACGAGTCCCAGCAGACCGATCGGAATGTTGACAAAGAAGATGACCCGCCAATGCAGGTATCCGACGATCAGGCCTCCGGCGACCGGACCCAGCATTGGGGCCACCAGGCTGGGAATCGCCACGAAGCTCATGGTGCGCACCAGCTCCGATTTGGCGAACGCCCGCACAAGCGTGAGGCGGCCGACCGGCACCATCATTGCGCCGCCGCATCCCTGCAGAATGCGACAGGCCACCAACGCGTGGATATCGGTCGAAATGCCGGAAAGCAGCGATCCAAGGGTAAAGAGTCCGATGGCCGACGAGAAGACCCGGCGGGTTCCGAAACGATCGGCCATCCACCCGCTGATCGGGATGAAGACGGCGAGGCTCAAGGTGTAGCTCGAGAGAACGGATTTCATGCTTAGCGGCGCGACATGGAGGGCGTCGGCAATCGCGGGCGCGGCGGTATTGAGAATCGTCGTGTCCAGGGATTCCATGAAGAATGCGACAGCCACAAGCCAGGGAAGCAGGCGCTTACTCGACATTTGTAGCTCAGCAGAGGGAAGACGAGTCGGCATGGCGGCGCGTGTTTACTTCCCATCCTTGGCAATTTCGGGGCCGCGGGGAAATAGCGGACGGTGCGTCAACGAACAGAACGCGGCGGGGCATGACCGCGGCGCCGGAAAACTCACAGGGCATGGTCCCCGGCGTGCTCTAACTCATTCGACTGTGTTTTCGACCGATCCCTTGGAATCGGCAGCCGAAGCAGGCCTGCGATATGTGCGCTGGGGCGGACCCTGCATCCGCCGCCTTCGCTGCGGCCGGGGTTTCCGCTATTTCGACCCTTCCGGCAAGCCGCTACGCGACGCCAAACAACTCGCTCGCATTGGCTCCCTCGTGATTCCGCCCGCCTGGACCGAAGTCGCCATCTGCTCCACACCCAACGGCCACCTTCAGGCTGTCGGCGTCGATGCTCGGGGACGCCGGCAATACCGCTATCACGCACGCTATCGCGCTGTCCGCGATCAGGCGAAATTCAGCCGCATGCTGGCTTTCGGCGCCGTGAGGACCGTCATTCGCCGCCGTGTCGAACGGGACCTCAGGCGCCCTGGTTTGTCCAAAGAAAAAGTTCTGGCCACCGTCGTCCGCCTGCTCGAAACCAGCTTCATTCGTGTCGGCAACGGCGAGTACGCGCGCGAGAATGACTCGTACGGCCTCACGACGCTCAAGAATCGCCACGTCCGCATAGCCGGCGCGACCCTCCGCTTCCATTTTCGCGGCAAGAGCGGCCAGGAGCATAACGTCGAACTCACCGACCGCCGCCTCGCCACCATCGTCCGCCGCTGCCAGGAACTGCCGGGCTATGGACTTTTCGAATATATCGGCGAGGATGGCAAAGTCTGCGCTGTCGAATCCGCCGACGTCAACCGGTACATCCGTGAAACTGCCGGCGGTGAATTCACGGCGAAGGATTTCCGCACCTGGGCCGGCACACTTCTCGCCTTGCGCGAACTGGCGGCCGCCGAGCCTTCCCACAACGAACGGCAGGCCAAGCGAGTCGTGGTGGGCGCCATCAAAGCAGTAGCCGCGGAGCTCGGAAACCGCCCTGCCACCTGCCGCAAGTATTATGTCCACCCGGCCATCCTCGAAGCTTACATGGACGGCTCGCTTGCTCCCGTGATCGCGCAAGGCGAGCAACAGGACGCCGTCTACGCCGGACTCGGCTTGCGGCCCGACGAATACGCGGTGATGGTCATTATCGCTGCCCACCAAGAGAAACTGGCGCGCGCCGCGCGTGCCAAGGCCGCTTAGGCATCAACGGCGCGCCAGTTACCGCATCGCGCGGCGACTTTGTGCCTCCGCAACCTATGCGCCGCGGCGCAGCCGGCGCAAGGCCACGCGCGCCGCGAAGTAACCACACATGCCATGGACTCCCGCGCCGGGCGGAGTCGATGACGAACAGAGCAACACGCGTTGGTCCGGTGTTCGGTAAGTGTGAACGGTGGGGCGGGCGATCAGTTGCCGCCATACATTGGCGCCACCGCAGAAGTCTCCGCCGACCAGATTCGGGTTGCGGCATTCGAAATCCGCGGGGCTCGTCACCGAACGAGCCAGGATGCGACGGCGAAATCCCGGAGCGAAGCGCTCGATCTGTTGTTCGATTCGCTCCGTCATGTCCGCAGTCGAGCCATTCGGAACATGGCAATAGGCCCAGGCCGTGTGTTTCCCCGCGGGCGCTCGCGAACGGTCGAAGAGGGTGTGTTGTGCGGCGATGACGAATGGCTGCTCGGGACACTGGCCGGACCACACCGCCTGTTCCGACGCGGCAATCTCTTCGGCCGTTCCACCGAGGTGTACCGTGGCGCCGAGACGGCAATCGGCGGCCGCCCAGGGAATCGCGGAGTCGAGAGCCCAGTCCACCTTGAAGGCTCCGGGGCCATAGGAATAGTTAGTCAGTTGGCTGCGATACGAGGCCGGAAACCGGTGGCCGCCGATCCGCGCCAGTTCGCGAGGCGATACGTCGCACAAGATCATACGGCAGCGAGGCAAGTCGTCAAGAGAATCCACCCGGGTTCCGGTTCGAAGAGCGGCGCCCAGGGACCGCAGATAAGAGGCCAGTGCCCGTGCGATCTGACCCGCACCTCCGCGCGGGAAAGGCCAGCCGGCCGCGTGTCCGGCGGCGCCGAGAAACAGGCCGAAGCCGGCGCCTAACGGGTCGTCCGGACTGAGATTCGAGTGCCCGGCCAAGCCAGCCAGGAGCGCCCGTGCCGGAACCCCCCGAAACTGCGAATGCACTGCGCCGCGGGCGGAGCGTACACACGTCCACGCGAAGCGCAGCAGGCCGGCGGGCCGGTCGGGGCGCCGCAGCCGCGCTCCGGTCAACAAATCCCAATTGCTCACAGCCGGTTCGAGCAGCCGGCGATAGCTCTCTTCGTCTTCGCCCAGCCGGGCTGCCGTAGCAGCCGGCGAACGTTCCAGTACAACTGCCCGGCCGCCATCGAGCGGATGCGCCAGGGGAGCTGCCGGCTGGATCCATTGGAGGCCATGGTCTTCCAGCCGCATCGCGCGCAACACGGGAGAAGATGCCGCGAGCGGATGAATCGCGGAACATTCGTCGTGAAGGAATCCCGGCAAGGTGAGGTCGGCGGTCCGGGCGCCACCACCAATCTCGCCTGCGGCTTCCAGAACCAGAACTGTGAAGCCGGCTTTGGCGACGGTTGCCGCCGCAGCTAAACCGTTAGGTCCGGAACCGACCACGATGGCATCCCAGGTTCTGAACGGCAGACTACTCACCGGCAGTGCCCGAACCGGAAAGCCTGGCGAGAGGCCTCACACTCAGGAGGCCCGCCTGGTGCGGGCAGCTTTTCGCGCGGCGGTCCGGCGATTGGATGCGCCGCGCGTTCGAGCACTGGCTTCCGCCTGGCGGCTGAGGGCCGCGCTGGATGCCGCCGATTTCCCTTCGCGCCGCAATGCTCTCCTGACACTCCGTGATCGCGTGGCCGATGGCTGGTGCCCCGGATCGGCCTGACCCTTGGCTCGGTCCCGCGCGGCTTGAGTGCGCGTTCGCTCCGTGACGCTACCCTTCTTTGGCGGCGGGAGATCGACGCCTGCGCGACGGGCCTTCGAAAGGCCGATGGCGATCGCCTGCTTTGTGGACCGTGCCCCGTGTTTGCCTTGCCGGATATGATCCATCTCTTCCTTGACGAATTCTCCGGCTTGCGTGGAGGGTGCCTTGCCTTCTCGCTTGTCCTCCTCTGCTCTTCGAATTGTCTCTTTTTCAGGCATCACGACTCCTTATCGGATGGTATCGGCGGAATGTGCTCCGATGGTGTCCCTTGAGTGAGCACAGTTCCTGTTCACCTCTTGGGGAATGAGCATCTCTTATGCCAAGGTCCTTTTCCCTGCCCGCCGGCCGGGAGCATCCGCGCTTGGCCCGCGTTGCGAGATGCGCGGCCCTCAGGGGTCGAACACTGGCCGGCGTAAGTAATCGACCGTTTCAGCAGAATGTTCCGCCCAAGAGAGCGCCGAATGTATGTAGCATCCGGAACTGTTCGTGGAAGGTGTGTCGCTCTCCGTACCGACAACGTCGCGGGACGCGGCGGACACTGTGGATGAGGAGCGAGCATGAAATTCGAATCGCTACACGACTTATATCTCGAAGAACTGCGCGACCTATATTCCGCAGAAAAGCAAATACTCAAGGCTTTGCCCAAGGTCATCGAATCTACCGATTCCCCAGACCTGCGCAGGGCCCTTTCGAACCATTTGGAGGAGACGAAGAACCATACCTTGCGCCTGGAGCAGGTATTTCAGCTTCACAATGAAAAGGCCAAAGCGCAGACGTGCGACGGCATGAAGGGGATTCTGGAGGAGGCCGACGATATCCTGGATCACGACGAGAATGCCGCCGTCCGGGACGCCGGCATTATTGCCGGTTGCCAGAGAGTCGAACATTACGAAATCGCCGGTTACGGGAGCGTTCGCACCTGGGCTGAACAAATGGGACACAGCGAGGCAGCACAACTCCTGCAGCAGACACTCGATGAGGAAAAGCACGCTGACAAGAAGCTGACCGAGGTCGCCGCACAGCTTAATCTGGAGAGCGTTCACCGGGCCGGATAAGCTTAAGAGCAGTCATAGCCGGGCCGCCGACGGGCCCGGCTATGATCAAAGAGTGCGGGATGCCCTTGTAGAGCGGGTACCATTGCTACCCGAGCCATGCCGGATTCTTGGCGGTGGAATTGAAGTGTTGGGTGGTCGTGAACAGTTCGTATTCTCCGGTTAGGGCCGCCCGTTTTGCTTTGGCCGTAAGTGCAGCGAGCTGCTCCTGCGTCAGGATGGAAGTTTTTGACGGTTGCGAGCGTCTGGTTCAGATATTCCATCTTGGCGATACCGTGTATCACTACGGAGGCCGGATGACTCAGAGCATATTTCATGGCATTCCTCTGGAGTGACGATCTTGCTGTCCAGGATGAATTTTCCGCCCATCGGCTTCATGGTTTGCACAGCGATTCCCTCGCGTAGTGCCACGGGCATCACCTCGTGTACAAAACCACGGAAGGCTCCAGTCCATCACATTTGAGGGAAAAAGGACGGCGTCGAAGTGCAAGCACTTCTCGCGTGCCATGCCGAGGATGCGCAGGTGGATCGCGGGATCCTTGTGTCCGGTAAAGCCGATGAAGCGGGTTTGCCTGCCTTCCTCGCATCCTGGAACGCTCCCAGCGCACCCGCCTTCGGCGAAGAACCGGTCGGGGTCCTCCATGCGGACACCGCGATCGATAGCCGTTCGAACCATGCGAATCGCGAGGTCTTCCGACGAGGTCTCGCCGATGTGCGATCCTCCCCATCCAATTGCCGACACAGTTTCGCCGGTCTTGCCGAATTGCCGGCGCTGCATGTCGCCTTATGCGG
>DATJYW010000122.1:0-5193 GCA_035499435.1 Candidatus Acidiferrales bacterium
CTCTTCGCCGGTGAGCCCATCCTGACCATCCGCGCGCCCATTATCGAGGCGCAGCTCCCGGAAACTTACCTGCTCTCCGCCGTCACCTTCCCGACTCTGATCGCCAGCAAGGCGGCGCGCTGCGTCGAGGCCGCACAGGGCCGTGACGTGATCGAGTTCGGCACCCGCCGCGCCCACACTCCGGAAACAGGCGTGCTCGGCGCGCGGGCCGCCTACCTGGGAGGATGTACCGGCACCAGCAACACGCTCGCCGGTTTCCGTTTCGGCATTCCGGTCATGGGCACCGCCGCCCATTCCTGGGTGATGAGCTTCGGATGCGAAATGGACGCCTTCCGCAAGCTCCAGCGCGTGCTGGGCGCCGCTACCGTCCAGGTGCTGGACACCTACGACACCCTGGAAGGAGCGCGGCGCGCGGCGCAGCTCGGCGGCCCGCTGTGGGGCGTCCGCCTCGACAGCGGCGATTTCGCCTCGCTCAGCCGCGAGGTGCGCGGAATTCTGGACCAGGCCGGCCTACGCGAAGCCAAAATCATGGCCAGCGGCGATCTCGACGAGTACCGCATCCGCGACCTCGTCGCGGGCGGCGCTCCCATCGATGCCTTCGGAGTCGGCACTCAGCTCTCCACCAGCGCCGACGCACCCAACATGGGCACTGTTTACAAACTGGTCGAGGTCGAAGTCTGCGGCATTAAACGCTTCACGGCAAAATATAGTGACAACAAAGGCTCGCTCCCGGGCGCCAAGCAGGTTTTCCGTGAAAAATCGCGTGACATCCTGGCTCGCTCAGGCGAGTGCGGCGCTGGCGAAGCGCTGATGCGTCCCATCATACTCGGCGGCAACCTGATCGAGCCCCTGCCTGCCCTCGCGGACTCCCGCCGGCGCGCCGCGGAGTCCATCTCTCGCCTCCCAGGGCCGTGGCGGGCGCTCGAGCCCTGCGACCCCTGGCCGGTCATCCATAGCCGCGAGCTTCGCGAACTGATCGGCCGCACGCAGGCCAACCTCAAAGCGTAAACTCCCGCCTTTCTGCTTGACTTCCCGCCCGGAAAGCCTTATAAATCTTCCCAGTAGCTTTAGTGTCTGTGTAAACAATTTGGGGGGGTAATGTATCAAAAATTACGACGGTTGAGGAGTCTGTTTGTTCCGGGCACGGCAGGGATTGCGCTTCTCTTGCTGTTGGGACCGAGTGTTCGGCCCACACCGGCACAAGTTCTCTATGGGTCGGTAGTCGGCACGGTTACCGACCAGAGCGATGCGGTGGTCCCGAATGCCACTGTCACCCTGACCAGCAAGGACACCGGGCTCGGCAAAGAAGCCCAGACCGATACCGGCGGCCGTTATTCGCTCGTCAATGTTCTGCCTGGCCGGTACGATATCAAGGTTAGCGCCAAAGGCTTTCGCGCTTTCAGCGTCACCGACTTCGAGGTCAGTCCGAATGTGATCGGCCGCATGGACGTCAAGCTTGAGGTGGGCCAGTTGACTGAAACCATCTCGGTCGAGGCAACCGCCGCCCTTCTGCAAACCGACAAGTCCGACACGCACGCCGAAATCCACACGGACCAGGTCATCGGACTGCCCGTGGGCGGATATCGGAATTACGAGAACCTGGTGAACCTGGTACCCGGCGCGATGCCAACGGCCTTGCAGAATTCGATCACCGACACGCCGGGGCGCGCGCTGGCCATCAACATCAACGGTGGCAATGCGCAGACCAATATTACCCGCATCGACGGCGCGGCCAGCGTGAACGTCTGGCTGCCACACCACGTCGGCTACGTCACCCCCGCGGAGAACGTTGACACGGTGAACATCACCACCACCGCCGCGGACGCCGAGCAGGGAATGGCTGGGTCTTCGGCCATCACGCTGATCACGAAATCCGGCACCAACCAGATCCACGGCAGCGCGTTCGAGTTCCACAACGACCAGCATCTCAACTCGCGGAATTTCTTCCAGCAGGCAGGCACCGACAAGCCGCTGGCCATCTACAACAATTTCGGCGCCACCACCGGCGGCCCGATCGTGAAGAACCGGCTGTTCTTCTTTCTGAGCTACGACGGAACCCGCCAGCGCACCGCCTCGCCGGGCTTCTACTCGGTGCCCACCGCCGATCAGCGCGCCGGCAATTTCAGCGCCTATTCGACGGTCATCTACGATCCGACTACGGGCAATCCCGACGGCACCGGGCGCACTCCGTTCGCGGGTAACACAATTCCCACGAACCGCCTGGACCCGATCGCGCTCAAGCTCCAGTCCTACTATCCGGCGCCGAATGTACCGGGCGCCGGCACACTGAACAACTATTATGCTTCCGGCGGTCCTATCCTGAGCCGCAACTACTTCGACGCCAAAATCAACTTCAATGCGACTTCGAAGGACACCATCTGGGGTAAGTACGGCCGCATGTGGGCCCTCGCCGGCGGAAAGGCGGTATTCGGTCTTGCCGGCGGACCGGGACTCGGCGGCTCCGACCCCGGGCTTGGCGACACGCTGATTCAGGTAGGCACCATCGGACATACTCACACCTTTACGCCCACAATGATCCTCGACGGCGTCGTGGGGTATGAACGGCAAGGACAGTCCGTAACCCCCAACGATTACGGCACCAACTACGGACAGCAGTTCGGGATTCCCAACACCAACGGCCCCGACCCCAGGCAGAGCGGCTTCCCGAACATCGGTGCGGGTAGCTACACCGGCTTTGGAGTTCCCAACTGGATGCCGGTCACGCGCGTGGAGGAAAGCTATACCGTCAGCGAGAACCTGACCTACACCAAGGGCTCGCACGAATTCCGCTTCGGCTTCGACATGGTTCGCCACCACTTGAACCATTGGCAGCCGGAGATCGGCAACGGTCCGCGTGGTTACCTCGGCTTTACCGGCGGTCCCACGGCGCTGAACGGTGGACCGGCCCCCAACCAGTACAACAGCTACGCAGCCATGCTGCTGGGTCTGGTGAACAATACCGACAAGAGCCTCGAGTACATCCTGGCTACCGGCCGCGAATGGCAGTTCGGGTGGTACGCGCGTGACCGCTGGCAGGTGACTCGTAATCTCACCATCAATATCGGCCTGAGATACGAGTATTATCCCCTGATGACCCGTGCCGGATATGGCATCGAGCGCCTGGATCCCTATACGAACAATGTCTACCTGGGCGGGCGTGGCGGCCAGCCCGAAGACGTTGGGATCACCGTAAGTCACAAGCTCTTCGCCCCCCGCGTGGGACTGGCCTACCGCTTGGGCGATAAGACCGTCATCCGCGCGGGCTACGGCATCAACTACGATCCCATCCCATTCTCCCGCCCCCTGCGCGGCTGGTACCCGATCGTGGTCGACTTCCAGAACGTCGCCCCGAACGGCTTCGCGTGGGAAGGCACCATCGCACAGGGTGTTCCAAACACCGTTGGTCCGAACGTTTCTACCGGTGTCGTGCCGCTGCCTAACAACGCGGCCGAGCGCAGCCCCTGGGGCGGCGAGATCCACCGCGGCTACGAGCAATCGTGGAACTTCACCGTGGAGCACAAGCTGCCGGAGAACATCGTGACCAGCGTGGCCTATGTGGGTACCCATACCGTGCACCTGCTGGCGGATCGCGACATCAACTCGGGATTCCCCGGCTCCGGCACCGCCAACCTTCCCTTCTACTCGCAATTTGGCCGGACAATCGCAACCAATATGTGGGACGGCTACCTCAGCTCGAACTACAACTCCCTTCAGGTGGCTGTGAACCGCGCCTTCTCCAAGGGTCTGATGGTGAAGGCCGCCTACACCTACTCCAAGGCGATCGACTACACCGACGCCGACGGCTGGGCAAGCGTGGGCTGGAACTGGGCCCCGGTATTCCAGCGCAACCGCGCCGCTGCCGGCTTCGATCGCACCCACGTCCTGCAAATCGGATGGGTCTACGACCTTCCGTTCGGTAAGGGCAAGTCGTTCGTCAAATCCGGCGTGGGCGCCGCGATACTCGGCGGATGGAACGTGAACGGCATTATGTCCGCGTACACGGGCACGCCCTTCTCGGTCAGCGATTCCGGCTCGCTCCTGAACGCTCCGAACAACTCCCAGACCGCCAACCAGGTAGCCCCGGTTCAGAAAATCGGCGCAGTGGGCCCCGGCACGTTCTACTACGCTCCCAGCTCATTTGCATCGGTGACAACCGCGGCGACCTTCGGCAGTACCGGCCGCAACATCCTCCGCAATCCGGGACTGTGGAACACGGATCTGAACATCACGCGCGAGTTCCCCCTCAAGGAGCGCCTCAAGTTGCAGTTCCGGAGCGAGTTCTACAACATGCCGAATACGTCCCACTTCAACGGACCAGCCAGTACCAACGTCACCGGCGGCGCGAATTTCATGAGTATCCGCAGCTCCTATGGCGAGCGGAATATCCGGTTCGCTCTGCGACTACAATGGTAAGCGGATGACGCTTGGAATGGGACGGGCCGCTCTGCGGCCCGTCCTTTTCTTTTTTGCGCTCGCGTTGGGCGCGCAAACCGAAGAACAGGCCCGCGAGTCCGAGCGAGCCAAGCAGATGATGGCTGCCGGCCGATTTGAAGAAGCCATCCCCATCTACCGTCAACTGGTCCAGGCCCTCCCCGCAAATACCGGACTCCTTCTCAATTTGGCCCTCGCCGAGCACATGGCCGGCCACGAGCGCGAATCGATCCCGCACTTCGAGGCCGTCCTCAAAGCTCAACCCAACCTCACCCCCGCGTGGTTCTCGCTCGCCCAGGCGCGCCTGGCCCTGAACCAGCCGGCCCAGGCCGTCGCGCCTCTGAAGAAAGTTGTCGCGGCCGAGCCCAAGAACATCGACGCCCGTGGCATGCTGGCCTCCACTCTCCTCGATCTCGGCCACGCCGAAGAGTCCGCCGCGCACTACCGCGAGCTCACTACCCTCTCGCCCAACGATCCCCGCGCCTGGTACGGCCTCGGCAGCGCCTATCAGGCCATCGCCGGCGGCGCCTTCGACCGGCTCCAGAAGGCCGACGCCACTTCCCCCTACGTCGCCGCCCTGGTCGCCGACACGCGCGTCCAGCGCCGCCAGTTCCGCAGCGCCTTTTTCTTCTATAACGAAGCCCTCAAGCAACTGCCCAACCTCCACGGCATCCACGCCTCGCTCGCCGACGTCTACCGCAAATCCGGGCATGCCGATTGGGCCTCAGCCGAAGACGCCAAAGAGCAGGCCCTGCCGGCGCC
>DATJYW010000123.1:0-13177 GCA_035499435.1 Candidatus Acidiferrales bacterium
GTGCTCATCTTGGGCGAATCCGGAACCGGCAAAGAACTCGTGGCCCGCGCCATCCACGATTTCAGCGCGCGCCGCGGCAAGCCCTTCCTCAGCGTCAACTGCTCCGGCCTTACCGATACCCTGCTCGAAGCCGAGCTCTTCGGCCACACCCGGGGCGCCTTCACCGGCGCGGCCGTCGAGCGCGGAGGCCTCTTCGAAGCCGCCGATGGAGGCACGCTCTTTCTCGATGAGCTGGCTTCCACCAGCCCCGCGTTTCAGGCCAGCCTCTTGCGCGTCTTGCAGAGCGGGGAAGTGCGCCGCGTCGGCTCCACGCAGCCGCGCCGCGTCGACGTGCGCGTCATCGGCGCCAGCAACGCTCCCCTCCGCGACCTGGTGGCCGCCGGCACCTTCCGCAGCGATCTCTTCTACCGGCTCAGCGTGCTCTCCATCGACCTGCCGCCGCTGCGCGCGCGCACCGGCGATATCGAGCTCCTCACCGCGCACTTCCTCCAGCGCTTTCGCGGGGCCGGAGATCCGCCCCTGCATCTGACCCGCGAGGCCATGGACGCCCTCGCCGCGCACAAGTTCCCCGGCAACGTCCGCGAACTGGAAAACGCCCTGCGCCGTGCCGTGGCACTCTCCTCCGGCGGCGTAATCACCGCCGACTGCCTGCCCCGAGAGATCGCCGCGGCGCGCGCCAAACCCGCCGCCCAGGAATCGCCTGAACGCCGCCTCGTTGCCGATCGTCCTACTATGGAGGAACTGCAGCGCCGCTATTTGCTGCTTATCCTGGAAGAAACAGGATGGAACCGCCGCCGCGCCGCCTCCGTCCTTGATCTTGACCGCCGGACGATTCAACGGTTAATCGCGCGCTATCAGTTGCATGTGGCGGCCGATCCGGAGGGAGAGCCGGAGAGTGAAGAAGAAACGTCGGAAAGGTCCGCCGATAGCAGGTGAATGAGCGTGTTTCCAGCAACCGCGGCGCGGCTTGCCGTGCCTGCCTCCGCCACATCGGTGTGGCAGTGTCGATTGCTGCGCTCGTGCTCCTCACCCCTTCTGCCGCCTTCGCCCAAGCGTCCGAAGTAGTTGCCCGCGCCGCCGGTGTGACCGGCCAGGCAACCCTCACCAGTCCCGGCGCCGTACCCCTCGCCTTGGCCCCCGGCTTCATCCTCTCTCCCGGCGACCGCATCGACACCCGCGGCGGCGGACGCGTCGTCATCGACCTCTCCGACGGCAGCATGGTCGTCATATCGCCCGGCAGCCTGGTTACCCTCAAAGACTTCCATGCCGCCGCATCCCTGCGCGAGCTCTTCGAAATCACGCTCGGCATGGTTCGCGTCAAGATCAATCATTTCGCCGGCAAGCCGAATCCCTACCGCATGAACAGCCCCACGGCGTCCATCGCAGTGCGAGGCACGGAATTTACGATCGAGGTGGATTCCTCGGGAGCCACCCGGGTCACCGTCATCGAGGGCAGCGTGGAGGTCTCCAGCCTGACCGACCCGGCCCGCAGCGTGATCCTGCAAGCCGGCCAGAGCTACCGCCTGGTAGCCGGCAATTTCGGCCCGCCGCCCGGCAATCGCGGCGACGATCGCCACGGCGACCCGCCGCCCCCGCCCAACAATATGGCCCAGGCGGGCCCGCCGCCCCCTGGCCAACCTTCGCAGCAGCCTCCGCCTCCGAACCAGCAGGGCAAGGCCATGGTGGCCCACAACGATCACGATAGCGACCAGACCTCTCCGCGCGCCAACGCCGGCACATACGACCGCTATCTCGCCAGCCTTTCCGACATCGGCCAGATGCCGTTTCTGCTCCGCTACAACGCCTTCGCCGAAGACCACCTCGACAGCCTCGAAAATCCGGCCTACGCGACCGCCTTCCACAGCGCCGAAGGCAGGCTCTATTTCCTGCCCACCTTCAATGGCGGGCAGTCGCTGGCCGAAAGCCAGGCGCCCTTCAGCGTGGGCTCCGGCCTGCCGAGCAATTACAGCATCTCGCCGCAAGTCTCGTACTTTGCTCCCGTCGGCGGCTTCGTGTTCGGCGGCAGCGCCGGCCTTTCCCGCGTAGGTAGTTCGCCCGCGGACGGATCCCCTGGCAATTCCGACAGCACGTTCTATTCCGGCTCCATCGTCGCCGCCCGCCGCTTCGGCGCCAATAGCTTCGGGCTGGAAGTGTCCACGCTGAAAGGCACGGGGTCCACCACGACCACTCTCGGCGCCGCGGCCGGACTCTGGCCGGGACTCTCGTCCGACGGCCTGACCAGCGCAACCAGCGACGTCACCCAGACGCGGCTTACCGCCGGCTATTCGCGCGACCTCGCGCGCCGCGCGAAATTCGGCATTTATTACCGCTACGGCTTCATCGACGCCAAAGATCGCGATCCCGCCAACGCCACTCTGACCAGCGGCCACTCGTCGGAGCTTGGCGTGCGCCTGCGCGGCGCTCTCACGTCGCGGCTTTCCTACGGCCTCACGGCTTCCTGGCTCGGCGTGTCCCTGGTGGACGGCCTGTCCCGCACCGGTCTGGTCGACTCGCACGAGCGTGACCGTGCCCACCGCGCCGCCGCCGCCGTCGGCCTCGGCTATTCCCTTACGCGCCGCACGCTGCTCACCTTCGACCTCGCCGGCGGTGCTTCGCACAATTCGGCGCTGCGCAGCGAAGACGCCACCGGCCTCCTTTTGCAGGACTCCGGCGGCAGCGCCCGCTTCGGCTCCGCGCACGTCGCCGTCCAGCGGGACCTGACCCGTCGCCTTTTCCTGACCGCGACGTTCCTGCACCTGTGGCAGTGGAGTGATCTAGGCGTCGCGCTCTACCCCGATCGCTACGGCTACGTCACCGAGGTCTCCGATTCATTCTTCCCGTTGACCCCGATCGCGAACGCCGCCTCCCGGTTCAGCGACTTCGGCGCGGGCTGGCGCTTCAATCCCAACCTGTTCCTGCAATACCTCTACACCACCGATTACGGCGTCACCCCCGGCACCCACACCCTGATGCTCCGCTACACGTTCGGCAAGGAGCGGTAGCCCCCTCCTACCGCACCTCAACCCAGTAGGTCATCGCGCGCAGGAATCCCGCGTGCAGCCACGCCCGCAGCGGCACGTTTCCTACCAACTGCCGCACCCGGCTCTCCAGCATGTCTTCCTGCGACGACTTCTTCATCAGCACGTCCAGCACACTCCGCCTTCCGGGATAGACCGCGATGTTCACCCGCTCCTGCGCGGGGATCTTGGCCTTCTGCTTGACCAGCTCGATCGCCCGGTCCAGCCCGCCCATCTCGTCCACCAGCCCGCGCGGTTTCGCCTGGTCGCCAAGCCACACGCGCCCCTGCGCCACCGGCTCGATGTCCCCGAATTTGCGCCGCCGCGCATCCGCCACCTTGGTCACGAAGTCCTGGTAGCTTTCGTCGATGCCCTTCTTCAGCAGCTCGCGCTCATCCGGCGTGAGGCTGGTGTAGTCCGAATCGATGTCCGCGTGCTTGCCGCGCTGGATGGAGTCCTTGGCAATACCCAGTTTTTCGTAGAGCCCCCGCAGATCCGGTTTGCCGAACACCACCCCGATCGATCCGGTCAGCGTCTCCGGATACGCCACGATCGGATCGCCCGTCATCGCCATGTAATAGCCGCCCGACGCTGCCACGTCGCTCATCGAAATCACAAGCGGCTTCTTCTTGCTCAGCAAATTCATCTCGCGCCAGATCTCGTCGCTCGCCGTCACCTCGCCCCCCGGCGAATCGATGCGCACCACCACGCCCTTGATGCCTGTGTCGTCGCGCACCTGGCGCAGCAGCCGGATGAAGCCATAGGAGGTGAGCGCCGCCTCGCTGCCGCCGTCGTCGCTCGGGTCGCCGCGCACGATATCGCCCTGTCCCACCACCAGCGCGATCCGGCTCTTTCCCGCGAGCCCTACCGATTCGAGCGGCACCTTGCGGTACTTGTCGAACGAGACCTTCACCGGCTCGGCTTTCAGGCGGTCCTTGATTCCGCCCCACATCTGGTCTTCGAAGGCCAGTTCATCCACCAGCCCGGCATTCTTCGCCTGCGGCGCGGTGAACGGCCCCTGGTCGATTATGTCCCGCACCTCATCCGGCGTCTTTTTCCGGCCGGCCGAAATCCTGGACACGAGGTTGCCGTAAAGATCGTCCACGATGCTGGTCATGACCTCGCGCGTCTCCGGGCTCATGTCCGACCGCGTGAACATGTCGCCGAAGTCTTTGTACTTGCCTGCATGTTCCACCTCGACGCTGACCCCGATCTTGTCCAGTGTCTTTTTGAAGTACATGGTCTCCGCGCGCAGGCCCTTCAACATCAGCGGATCGGAGGGCCCCATCCAAATCCGGTCCGCGCCCGCCGCCACATAGTACTCGCGCGTTCCCGGCTGCCTCAGGTACGCAAACACCGGCTTGCCGGACTTGCGGAAGCGCTCCAGGTCCATGCGCAGCTCGTCGAGCTTTCCCCAGCCCGTCTGCAGGCCTTCGGGCTGCACCACCACCGCCTGAATATGTGCATCCGCCGCGGCCTTTTCGAGCGTGCTCCAGACGCTGCTCACGGTCACCGGGGCGTGGTCGCCGCCAAAAATGCTCGGCAGCTCGACCGGCGGTTTCTCCGGCAGCTCGCCCTGGAGGCGCAATACCAGAACCGAGTGGTCCGCAATCGTGGGAGGCCTTTCGCGGAATTGCAACGCCACCACGATCAGCAGCAGGAACGAAAGCAGCACCAGCGCGATGCCGACTGCGACTCCAATCAGAAATTTGCCCATACCTATTCCGACGGTAGCATGTACCTATTGCGCCGTCGGTAAGGTCCAGATATCCAGCACACCGTTGCCGGCGTGATCGTTGGCACTTCCCTCCGGCAGCGCGATTCTCCCGTCGATGACAATCGGGGTGTTCCAATGCCCTCCGCCGCAGCTCAGCGTGGTGATATTCGCTCCGGTCCTCGGATTGTAGACGTGCAGTCCGCCGTTCGGATCGTACACGTAGAGCAGGCCCCCCGCGACCACCGGGCTCGTTCCCGCGGTCTGGAGGCTCCAGGCCTTGGCAAGCTGCCCGTTGCTCAACTTCCACGCCGCGGTCGCCCCGAAATCGGCGGCGAACAGCCAGGTCTCTGCCCGGTCCCGCCACACCGCCGGGGCCGTGAAGAGCAGGCCTTGCGACGGCGTGGACACCATCTGCAGCTCGCCGCCGACGTGTGGATTAGCACCGGCGATGGCGCGGATGCCCAGGAGGCGGATCAGCGCGTCCTTGCCGCCCTGCGCAAGGGTGTCCGGGCCCAGCAGCACGGGCGACGTGGAGCCGAGGTCGGTGTCGGTGCTCTCGAGCGACGCGTTGTCGGCTGGAGTATAGTTGCCCAGAACACTGGCCGCGTCGGGATCGAGTTGGATGACCGAATCGCCCCAATCGGTCTTGCCGTTATACGGCCCGTTGCCGGTCGCCACGAAAATATTGCCGGTGTCCGGATCGATGATCGCTCCCGAACGTCCCCAGATCGCCGACCGCGTGGACTGGCAGGATGAGGGTTGGATCAGTCCCGCGCGGTCGCTGCACAGAGAGTTCCACACATGCAGAAGCGTCCCGCTCTGCGCATCCAGAATCGCCACGTGTCCCTGGTAGGGTGGCGCATCCCCGATATAGCCGCCCGTCACCGCGATCACGCGCCCCCCGAACACCTTCAGCGGCGAGGTGATCTTCTCGCGGCTCGGCAGCAGCGTGATCGGAGTCGTCCACACAGCATGGCCGTCCGCAATCGCCAGTTTCCGAATCGCGCCATCGGGTGCCGCGGCGTAGATGTTCTGCCGGTCCGGGTCGGCCGCGGGCGTGCTGTTGGTGATCTGCGCGGTCCCGGCCCACGTCGCGAATCCCGGCGGCGTGTACTCCCAAAGAACCGCTCCGTTGTCGGCATCCAGCGCGATGGTCTTTCCATAAGTTGTCGTCACGAAGAATACGTCGCGGGCCGATCCGTTCACGACGACCCGGTGCAGATAAATCACCGATGCATCGACCGTGCCATCCAGGTGGACCTGTCGCCGAACCAGCGACGCGGCATTTGCCGCAGTGATTCGGCTGTCGCCGGGAGGCGCTCCCGAGCTCGCCACGTCCCACCCGAACTGCGGCCAATCCGGCGCCGCATTGTCGCGCGGTCTCTGCGCCTCGCTGGTTGTGTTGAGAAGCACCAACAGAAACAGCAACCACGGCAGCACCCGCACCATCGCTCAATCTTACGCCGGGAGCGTGACCCGTGGGTGCTTGCCCGTGAGCCGCAAACCGGAGCCGCAAACCGGGGTCTGACCACTCTGTCCCAAGGCGCATGTACTCTCCTTCAGCAGGTGATCGCTGATCGCCGCGTGGACAGAGCGGTCTGACCTCGGTTGGCCCCGTCGAGATCGGCCGCGTTCCCCAATTCCGTTAAGCACTCCGTGACCGTGTCGCAGCCGGAGCTTCACCCCGGATGTTGTATACTGCCATGCACAGCAGGAGGGGACGGCATGGCAGCGTCCGCGAAGACGAATCTACCCTCGGTGCCGGATGTTCTATGGAAGGGCGGCCGCTTCGGCCGGACATCGCGCCGCGATCGATGGTGGCTCTCGCCCCTGCTGGTCTTTGTCGGCCTCGGCACTTTTCTTGTCTATGCCAATTGGGCCGCGTGGCAGAACAAGTACTACACCTTCGGCCCCTATATCTCTCCGTTCTACTCCCCGGAACTCTTCGGCGATTCGCCTCACGCCTGGTTCGGTCCCAAACCGTCCTGGTATCCGAACTTCCTGCCATTCTCCCCGGCATTGCTGATTCTCTGGATTCCCGGCCTCTTCCGCCTGACCTGCTACTACTACCGCGGAGCCTACTACAAATCGTTCTGGGCCGATCCGCCTGCCTGCGCGGTCGGCGAGCCGCGCAAATCCTACCTGGGCGAGCACAGCTTCCCCCTGATCATGCAGAATTTCCACCGCTACTTTCTGCGCCTCTCCTATCTCATCTGGGGCATCCTGGCTTACGACGCCGTGAAATCCTTCCGCTTCCCGAACGGCTTCGGAATCGGCCTGGGAAGCATCGTGCTCTCCGTCAATGTCGTCCTGATCGGCGGGTATGTTTTCGGTTGCCACGCGTTCCGCCACCTGATCGGCGGCACGTTCGATCGCGTCTCCGAACATCCCGTCCGCCATCGCCTCTACAACTGCGTGACCTGCCTCAATGGCAATCACAAGAAATGGGCCTGGGCTAGCCTGTGCTCCGTCGGCTTCGCTGATATCTACGTCCGTCTCTGCTCCATGGGAATCTGGTCCGACTGGAGAATCTTCTGATGCCGGAATACCGGTCGTACGCCTACGACGTCCTGGTAATCGGCGCGGGAGGCGCCGGACTGCGCGCGGCCATCGAGGCGGCATCGTCCGGCCTCAAAGTCGGCGTGGTTACCAAATCGCTCCTCGGCAAGGCGCACACCGTCATGGCCGAAGGCGGCATCGCCGCCGCCCTGGCCAACGTGGACGACCGCGACAACTGGCGCGTTCACTTCACCGACACCATGCGCGGCGGACAGTACCTCAACAACTGGCGCATGGCCGAGCTGCACGCCAAAGAGGCTCCCGACCGCGTCCGCGAGCTGGAGGCCTGGGGCGCCCTGTTCGATCGCACCCGGGACGGACGAATTCTCCAGCGGAATTTCGGCGGCCACCGCTACCCCCGCCTGGCTCACGTCGGCGACCGCACCGGCCTCGAAATGATCCGCACCCTCCAGGACCACGGCATTCACACCGGGATGGAAGTCCACATGGAGTGTACCGTCCTCACGCTGCTCGTGGATTCCGGCCGCGTCGCGGGTGCTTTCGGATACGATCGCGAAAAGGGCCACTTTCTTCTCTGGTCCGCCAAGGCCGTGGTCGTCGCCACCGGCGGCATCGGACGTGCTTACAAAATCACGAGCAATAGTTGGGAATACACCGGCGACGGCCTCGCGCTCGCGTACCGCGCCGGTGCCGAGCTCCTCGATATGGAGTTCGTCCAGTTTCATCCCACCGGTATGGTCTGGCCCATCAGCGTCCGCGGCATCCTCGTGACTGAGGGCGTGCGCGGCGAAGGCGGCGTTCTGCGCAACACCGAAGGCCGGCGCTTCATGTTCGACGAGATTCCCGACCTCTACAAAGAGCAGACCGCCGATACCGAAGAGGAAGGCTGGCGCTACACGCAGGGCGACAAAAACGCCCGCCGCCCGCCCGAGCTGCTCACCCGCGACCACGTCGCCCGCTGCATCAATCGCGAGGTGAAAGGCGGCCGCGGCAGTGCGCACGGCGGTGTCTTCCTGGACATCGCCTGGATCAAGGAAAAGCTCCCCAACTCCGCCGAGCACATCAAGCGCAAGCTGCCCAGCATGTACCACCAGTTCAAGCAGCTCGCCGATATCGACATCACCCGGGAGCCGATGGAAGTCGGTCCCACCACGCACTACATGATGGGCGGCATCCGTGTCGATGGCGACTCGCAGATGTCCGCCTTGCCCGGGCTTTTCGCTGCCGGCGAGGCCGCCGCCGGCCTGCACGGCGCGAATCGCCTGGGCGGCAATTCGCTCTCCGACCTGCTGGTCTTCGGCAAGCGCGCCGGCGAGTTCGCCGCCGAATTCGCCAAGAAGAACTGCGCCCCGGCCGTGGACGACAACCAGGTGAAAGTTGCCGCCGACGCCTCGCTCCAGCCCTTCGAAGACGGCCCGTCCGGAGAAAATCCCTACCAGATCCAGTACGACCTCCAGCAATGCATGCAGGACCTGGTCGGCATCGTGCGCACCGAAGGCGAAATGCTCGAGGCGCTCGACCGAATCGCGAAACTGCGTGAGCGGGCCGCCCACGCCGGAATCGCCGGGCATCGCCAATACAACAACGGCTGGCACACCGCCATGGACCTGCCCAACATGCTGCAAGTCTCCGAGGCCATCACGCGCGCCGCCCTCCTCCGCAAGGAAAGCCGCGGCGCCCAGTTCCGCGAAGACTTCCCCAACAAGGACCCCGAGTGGGGCAAGCACAGTATCGTCGTCCGCCACGGCGTGGATGGCGAAATGCTCGTGGAAAAGCGGCCCATCCCGCCATTGCCCGACGAGTTGAAAAAAATCATCGAGGAGATGAAATGACGGCGAAACAGGCGATGTTCCGCATCTGGCGCGGCGATTCCGGAGGCGGATCGTTCCAGGATTACGTCACGCCCGTGGATGAAGGCATGGTGGTGCTCGACGCCGTTCACCGTATTCAGGCCAGCCAGGCGCCCGATCTCGCCGTGCGCTGGAATTGCAAGGCTGGCAAGTGCGGCTCCTGCTCCGCCGAAATCAACGGCGTGCCCAGGCTCATGTGCATGACGCGGCTCAGCCAGTTGAACCTCGATATGCCCGTGATCCTCGAGCCCATGCACACCTTCCCTTCCATCCGCGACCTGGTCACCGACGTCTCCTGGAACTTCCGCGTCAAGAAGACCATCAAGCCCTTCCGCCCCCACTTGCCGGACGACTCCGACGGCACCTGGCGCATGCAGCAGGCCGACGTGGACCGCGTGCAGGAGTTCCGCAAGTGCATCGAATGTTTCCTCTGCCAGGATGTCTGCCACGTCCTGCGCGAGCATCGCAAGCACGACCAGTTCATCGGCCCGCGTTTCTTCGTCTACGCCGCGGCGCTCGAAATGCACCCGCTCGATTCCGAAGACCGTCTCAAAGACCTGAAGGACAAACACAGCATCGGCTACTGCAACATCACCACCTGCTGCCGCCAGGTCTGTCCCGAGTTCATTACCATCACCGAGAACGCCATCATCCCGCTCAAAGAGCGGGTAGTCGATGAGTTCTTCGACCCGTTCAAGAAACTGCTGCACATCCTGTAAGTAAGAAGGAGGCCCCATGTTCGTCATAAAGCCGATCTCTCACTCCAGCATCGCCGGCGCTCTGGCCAAGGCCGAGCGCTACCGCCTGCTCAACGAGCCGGGTGAAGCGGAAAGCATCTGCCGCGACATCCTGGAAATCGAGCCGGGCAACCGGGAGGCCCTGGTCAGTCTGCTGCTGTCATTGACCGATCAGTTTTCCTACAATTCCGGCGCATTTTCCGCGGCGCTGGCCGTCGCCGAGCGCCTGGAGTCGCCCTACGACCGCGCCTACTACGCCGGCATCGCGTGGGAGCGCCGGGCCAAAGAGCGCCACAGCGGCAGCGGCCACAGTGCTCACCGCTACGCCTACGATTGGCTCGTCAACGCCCTGGAGCTGTTTGAAAAGGCCGAAAGCCATCGCCCCGAAGGCAATGACGATTGCGTCCTCCGTTGGAACGCCTGCGTCCGCTACCTCGACGCGCACAAGGAGCTCGTCGCCGCCCCCGAAGAGATCGCCGAGCCCATCGTGTCGGAGTGAACAGCTCGTGTGACAAGCCGGACCGCCAGCTTCGTCACCATGGCATCTCCCGCTTCGTGTACCGGCGCCCGGTCTCCGCCGTCTCCCGGCTGGCCGGCCCGATCATCACGCCTTCTTTGATCATGTCAATAACGTCGTTAGGCCCGAACGAGTTCAGGAAGAACCTCTTGTTCGCCTTGCACGCGGCAAACACTCGGGACCGCGCCGCTTGCATCATCGGATCCTTGACCGCGGCTTGACCGCTCGCGCGCACCCCCAGCGAAAGCGCCATGTCGCCCGGGCCCCATTCCGCGAAAGCCACCCCCGGGATCTTCAGAATCTCCTCGGCGTTGGCCAGCGCATACTTGTCCTCGAGTTTCACCCCGAGCAGCAGTTCGCCTTTGGGGTTCAGCGGCCAGGCGTCCGCTCTGTCGAGGTACTCATCCGCCGAAATGCCCCAGATGTTGGCGGCGGTAGGCGCTCCATGCACTCCCCGCCGCCCTTCGTTGAGCCCCTGATCCACCCCTTGTTTGTGAATCGGAAACCGTACGGCTTCCAGGAACGCTCTGACCGCGGCCGGAGAATCCGCGTGGCACAGCAGCACCCCGTGAACACCCGTTGCCAGCACCTGTGCGAACATCCACGCATTGGCTCGCACCGATGCTTCGTCGATGCCCGTGACCGGCACGTTCACGATGACAGCCGGCGTGCGATGGCCGCTCTTTGTGGGGCCGCCCTTTACCAGCCCGCGCATGTATTCCGCCAGCCCCTTTACGTCGAACGGAGCGTGCTCCATGTCATAGCTGATGTAGTCGGCGTAGGTCTGCGCGTCCTTCACGCCTTGCTCGAACGTGCCCGCGGTGCCCGAATGCGAGCCGGTGTAATAGATGGGCTGGCTCTGTTCGAGGAGTTCGATCGCGCGATTGATCCTCTTCGGCGCGGGCCCTTGCGCCGTCGTGGTTCCAACCAGTGTTAACCCCAGGCATAGGCAGGCGAGCGGCATTCGCTTCGTCGTTTCTGTCATGGCTTTCCTCCCTCTCGGTGCGAAGGCTGGCCAACAGTCTAATGGAAAACCGTTTGCGCGTCGAGCCCGGCAATGATATGTTTCTGGAGCACTATGCCCAGATACAGTTCGTATGCGGTAGCCGTTGCCTTCGGACTCTTGTTCCCGCTGTCCGTCCCTGGCGAAATCAAAGTTCTGAAAAACTTCACGCTGATCGATGGCACCGGCCGGACGCCGGTGAACCCGGCCGCCATGATCGTCGATAGCGGCCGCATCATTTGGGTCGGACCCGCTGCCCGGCTCAAGCCGCCGGCAGGCGCTGAAACCGTCGATCTTTCGGGCCGGTTCGTGATGCCCGGAATCATCAATCTTCACGGACACGTCGGAAATACGATCGACCTGCGTCAGGATGCCAAGTTCTACACCCGGGAAAGCGTCCAGAAGAACCTCGCGACCTACGCCTCCTATGGCGTCACCACTGTCCTCAGCCTCGGAACCGACCAGGATCTGATCTTCAAAGTACGCGAAGAACAGCGGGCCGGAAGGCCGGTTGTGGCGCGCGTCTATACCGCCGGGCAAGGTCTGATCTTCCGCGGCGGCTACGGCGGCATGGAGGGCGTGACTCCCGCCGTGGCCACTCCGGCCGAGGCGGACGCCGCCGTCGAAGTGCTGGCCAAAAAGGGCGTCGACATCGTCAAGCTCTGGATGGACGATCACCTCGGCGCTCAGAAGAAGATGCCGTATGACGTAGCCAAAGCCATCATCGACGGCGCGCACAAGCGCCGCCTGCGCGTAGCCGCGCATATTTTCTATCTGGAGGACGCGAGGCGGCTTGTAGACGATGGAGTGGATGGCCTGGCGCACAGCGTTCGCGACAAAAGCCTCGATGAGTCTCTGACGGCATCCATGAAAAGGCACGGCACGTGGCAGATGGCCGCTACCCTGACGCGTGAAGCATCCATGTTCATCTACGCGCATACCCCTCCCTTCGCCGGCGATCCGTTCTTCGCGCGCAGCGTGTCGCCCGGCGTGATTCAGACCCTCAAAAGCGCGCCCTACCAGGCATCCATGGCAGCCGATCCCCACTTCGCCCAATACCAGGGTTTTCTTGACACGGCGAAAAGAAACTTAAAGGTGCTCGCGGACGCCGGCGTCCCATATGGATTCGGCACGGACACCGGCCCCCCGGGACGATTCCCGGGCTACTTCGAGCAGTGGGAGATGGAGTTGATGGCGGATGCCGGGCTCACACCCATGCAGGTGATCGTCGCTGCGACCGGCAGCGCCGCGCGCTTCCTGGGCACGAAAGAACTCGGCACCCTGGAGCCCGGCAGGTGGGCCGACCTCGTCGTTCTCGATCGCGACCCGCTGCTGGACATCAAGAACACGCGGACCATTCGAAGCGTCTACATCGCCGGAAACCGGGTGAACCTCTAATGGCGTTCGTGTAATATAATTGGTTCGCAGGCCCCGGCCTGCATCCATGAAGTTGTAAAGACGACCTCCGATTTCAAACCAATGGCCGCGCACGGCGGCCGCGAGGAGTGTATGTCTTTACTGAGCGTTTCCGGTCTTTCGTTCCGGTATCCATCCACCGTTGAGTTGTTCCGCGATGCCGCGTTTGCCATCGACGCCGGCGACCGTCTGGCGATCGTTGGGCCGAACGGTGCAGGCAAGTCGACCCTGCTGCGAATTCTCGCCGGGGAATTGGAGCCTGCGCGTGGCACCATTGCCCGGCGCAGGAATCTGTGTCTGGCAACCGCGGACCAGCAGGTTGCCGCAGGGTCAGGCTCCCTTTTCGATTGCGTCTTCGATTCCCGGCCCCATCTGGCGCGCTTGCGGGCGCGGCTGGCCG
>DATJYW010000124.1:0-4320 GCA_035499435.1 Candidatus Acidiferrales bacterium
GCCAGGAGGGCGCGGTAGAGTTTGGCTTCGATCCGTCTGAGGCGGCGGCGCTGCCAGTCGGAGCGGACGATGGTATCGACCTGGAATTGCTCGATGGCGGAGCGGGGACCGAGGTCGTGCTGATATTCGGCGGCGATGCGCTGGTATTCGGCGGGATCTTCGCCGGGGATGACGATGGAAGCGGCGTCCATGCCGTGTTTGAGGGCATTCATGCTCGAAGCGGCTTTGCCTTCGGGCGTGCGCGGGCCGGTGGATTTGAGCGCGTTGGCGCGGTTGGCGGCGATTTGAGCGACTGTGGCCATTGGGGGCTCCTTTCGGGACGGGGCAGGCCGGAAACCTGCCCCACAAGCGCACGCTAGCATCGCGACTCGGGACAGAGCTCCGAGGATGGCTGTAAGTTGCTGGTACGGGGGCGAAAGAAATATTTCAAAGTGCCGTGAACGGCGAAGCGGTGGTCCGCGTCCACTCCGCCAGCCATGCGGCGGTGCGCGGCGCGCGCTGGGGCGCAAGCCGCAACTCCGCGGCGAGGCGGTTCAGGTCCGAGGGCACATCGACGTCATAAAACTCGCTGGTCGAGCGCACGGAGAGTCCGAGGCTGCGTGCATGGGCCAGCAGAGTTTCGAGCGCGCTGGCGGTGCCCATGGCGCCGGCCGCGAACAGTCCGGGATGGGGCGCGCTGGCGCCGACCAGATAGTAGCCACCGTCGTGCGTCGGCCCGACCACGAGATCGCTCGAGTCCAACGCTTCGAACGCCTGGAGGAGCACGGACGCCGGCAGATGCGGGCTGTCGCTGTTGAAAGCGACGATGCGACGCGGCCCTTCCGCGGAGAAATGCTCGAAAACCGAGTCGAGGCCGGCTGCGAGGCCCGAGCCCTTCTGCGGCACCACCGGCATAGTGCCGTCCGCCAGGCGGCGGAGATCCTCGACATCGGCCGCGGGGCACATCATCGCGGCCGCGACGCCATCGAGCGAGCGCGCGAGGGCGATCGTATCCTCCAGCAAGCAGCGGTAGAGGCCGGGAATTGCGTCTGCCGGCAAGCAGGCCGCGAGGCGGGTCTTGACCGCGCCGGGCCTGGCTGCCTTGGCCATGATCACCAGAGTGCAGCCGGCGGCGCCGGACCGACGACGCCGCAAAGAATAGCGCAGGATCCGGCTGAAGATAAACCATGCGGCGCCCACGGTGCCCCTGACGGTGCCGCTGATCTTCGACTGTCCGATGCGCGGGTGATAGCTGACGGGCACTTCCACCACGCGGCAGCCGTGCAAAGCGCCTTTCAGAATCATCTCGACCGCCCAGCCGTAAGTGGTCTCCGCGAGGGCGAGCCGGCGCAGCACGTCGGCGCGGGCGGCGCGGAAAGGGCCGAGGTCGGTGATGTGCTGCCGGAACAGCACGTTGATGAGGAACGCGGCCAGACGATTGCCGAATGCGGCATGCCAGGGCATGGCCCTGCGCGCGCGCGACCCCGAAAGGCGGGAGCCGATGGCGATGTCCGCGCGCCCTTCGACGATCGGCGCCAGAAGGGCAGGCAGCTCCGCCGGCCGGTCGCTGTAATCGCCGTCCAGGAAGACGACGATATCGGGCGAACTGGCGTGGGCAATCCCGGTGAGGCAGGCTTGCCCATAGCCACGCCGCGGTTCGGCGATCACACGCGCGCCCATGCGCGCCGCCACGTCGGGTGTGCCATCGGTGGAGCTGCTATCGACGACAAGCACTTCATGGACGAGGCCGGCCGGAAGATCGGCGAGGACATGGGCCAAGGCCTCCGCCTCGTTGCGAGTGGGAATAATCACGGAAACGCGCATTGGTGCGGGTCACCACCAGGGCGACAAGGGCTTGTTGCGAGCCAGCACAGCGTCGACGCCGCAGGCGCGGCCCGCGCGTCCCACGGCCAGCCCCAGCGAAGTGAGCACCGGGACGAGCAGTTCCCAGATCCAGGCCGTGCCCCACTCGGAGAGCCACAGGCTGGCGAGGAAGGCGAACGCCACGAAGGCGGCGGGGCGGGTGAACAACCCGAGCAGGAGAAGGATGCCGAGCGTGATCTCGGTCACGCCCTGGGCCGGCGCCGCCATGGAAGCATGCCGAGCCGCCTGCGCCATCACAGCCTTCCACGCGGCGGGCGCGTGACCCGACTTGATGTAGTAGTTGATGAGCCCGGCGTAGCCCCCGCTGGTGTAGAGGCCTTTCCCAAGATTCTCGAAGAAAACCCAGACGAACATGGCGCCGATGGTGACCCGGGCGATGGCCAGGCCGATGCGCGCGTGCGCGCAGGCGGCCGTTTCGGTCTGGTTCCGTCCTGCCGAAGCCATGCCGGTCATACTATCAGATTCAGCGTTATGATCTGGTGAAAGGAGCCGGCCATCGCGGAGCAGACCAACAGCGACTGCAATCGTTTCCGCGGCGGTGCACCCGCCTACGCCGCATATCTGGAGACTCCGGAGGGCCGCTTGCGCTCCGACCTGGCGTTGGCGAACTTGCAGGAGTTTCTGCCGACGGCGCAACCGCCGCGCGGCTTGCGCGCCCTGGATATCGGAGCGGGTACGGGCGCCGCGGCCGTGTGGCTGGCCCAGCTTGGCGTTCACGTCACGCTGCTGGATTCCTCCGGAGAGATGTTGGACCTCGCCATGCGCGCCGCGCGGGAAGCGGGCGTCGGGGACAGGATCGCGCTGGAGGAGGGCGATGCCAGCCAGGCGGCGAGCCTGTTCAAGGGCGAATGCTTCGACGTGATTGTTTGTCACAGTGTCCTGGAATTTGTGGACGACCCGGGCGCGGTCCTGCGCAACGCCGCGCAGGTGATGCGCGAATCCTCGGTGCTCTCCGTACTGGTGCGCACGCAGGCCGGCGAAGTATGGAAAGCAGCGATTCAAGGCGGCGACCTGGCCGGCGCAGAGCGCATGCTGGCAGCCGAGTGGGGATGTGAGTCCCTCTTCGGCGGGAAGGTACGGCTCTTTACGCCGGAAAGCCTGGATGCGCTGCTTCGGGGAGCCTCGCTGACGGCGACGGCCAAGCGCGGCGTACGCGTGATCTCGGATTACCTGCCGCCCGCAGTTTCTCTCGAGGCGGAATACGGGCGAATTTTCGAGCTGGAGCGGAAACTGGGCAGCCGGCCGGAATTTGCGGCGGCGGCACGCTACGCACAATTCCTGGTCCGCCGGACAACTCCAGCGCAGGAGCCCGGCACATGAACGCGGCAGCCACTCAAGGCATATCTCTCGGACTCGGGCTGACCAACGAATGCAATCTCGCCTGCGCGTTCTGTTATCGCGATCCCGCGCGGAGCGACCGTCTGTCGCTGGAGCAGGTGAAGTCGGTCATGGAGCGCCTGCCCATTCGCTCGGTGAACCTGGGCACCGGCGAGAACGGCATGCATTCGAACTTTCGGGCCATTCTGGCTTACCTGAGCGCCCTGCCGGTCAAGCTGACCATCACCTCCAACGGCCACAGCGCAGCACTTTTGGGAGACAGCGAATTGCGGGCCTTCCACGACGTCGAGTTCTCGCTGGATTACCCCACGGAAGCGGAGCAGGACGCGCAGCGCGGGCAGGGCAACTGGGCGCTGATTCACGAGCAGGCGAACCGCTGCGTGCGGTTGGGTGTTCCGGTAACGGTGATCGCGGTGATGATGAAATCGAATTACCGGCGGCTGGCGGACGTGGCGCGCGTGGCCAAACAGTTCGAGGCTCCCCTGCGAGTCAACGTCTACCAGGCGGTGCGGTCGGACATTTACGCTTTGAGCTACGAAGAGTATTGGGAAGGGTTCCGGCTACTCTTCGCCGAGACGGATGCGATCGCGATTGGCGAGCCGCTGGTTCGCGCCCTGGCCGGCCTCCCGCCGCCGAGCGGAGGGTGTGGATTCGCGACCGTGCGCGTGACACCGCGGGCTACCGTGCAACCCTGCGTCTATTGGCCGGGGCCGGGCAGCCCCCTGGCCGATCTGACGGCGGCCGGGCTGGAAATCCTGAACTCTTCGCCATTCGAACAGGCGCGCGCGCTCCCCGGAGCCTGCGTACCCTGCGAGTTCCGCGAATCCTGCCGCGGAGGATGCGCGGGACGGCGTCGTCTGCAGGGCACGCTGCTCGAGCCGGACTTTTATTGCCCGATTATCCGCGGCAAGCGTCCGGCGCTGCCGGTCCGCATGGCCGCCGGGCGCGATCTGCCGAAGGTGAACAGCTCCTGCACCACGGTGGTGATCGCAAGGAAAGCGGCCGGCCTCAGCCCCGCGCAGGTGTAACTTCCTTTGCGGTGATTTCGTACCGGAAGCTGTCCGGGTCGAGGCTATCGAGCCGGCCATCGGCGGTTTCGGCCTGAGGATACATGAGGAA
>DATJYW010000125.1:0-55287 GCA_035499435.1 Candidatus Acidiferrales bacterium
GGCCACGCCCGCCGTTGCGACCTTGGCCAGAAACAGCTTTCTTGCTCTCTGCATATGTTGTTTGTATAAACACCCGTTTCCCGTAAATGTACTCGATCGGGTCCGGTGAATTGTCCTTAATCCCCAGGTTTTACGAAACTCTCACAAGTTGTAAACGAGCCCGGCCAGCTTCAGGGCCTTGCGCGCCATGGTGCTGAACGGGACCCGGCGCAGCTCCTCGGAGGCAAACCAGCGAAATCCGTTGCGCGGCCTGCCGGCGATGCCGGCACGCCGCACGGCAATCGTGTAGTGATGGTGGGTGATGGTGTGGCGGATCTCGCCCAGGATGGGGCCGGGTCTTGTCGACGGCAGATCCTCGGGAGAAGGGAGGTCCCAGAAGCCCGCCATCCGGCCGGCATCGAGCTCGCGCCTGCGCAGCAGAATCCGGCCGCGGCGCTCGATCACCAGAAGCTCGCCCGCGATCCGCACCGGCTCCTGCCGGCGCAATTTCACCGGAAGCTCCGCTATGCGCCCCGACTCGCGCGCGCGGCACACACCGTTCAGCGGGCACACCAGGCACAGGGGATTGCGCGGCAGGCACACCGTCGCCCCCAGCTCCATCAGCGCCTGGTTGAATGCGCCCGGCTGTTGCCGGTCGAGCCAGCCCTGTGCCACGGCGCGGAAGCGCTCGCGGGTTCGGGCGGCGCCGATATCCGAAGCGTCGTCTTCCACGCGAGCCACCACGCGCAGGACGTTGCCGTCGACGACCGCGTGCGGCAATCCGAACGCGATGCTGCCCACCGCCGCGGCGGTGTAATCGCCGATGCCCGGCAGGGCGCGGATGGCTTCGTAATCGCGCGGGAAGCCGCCGCCAGCAAGCATCGCGACCGCCGCTTTGCGCAGATTGCGCGCCCGCGAGTAATATCCCAGGCCGCTCCACAGCGCCAGGACATCGTCCTCGGCGGCGGCTGCCAACGTCCCCACCGTGGGGAAGCGCTCCAGGAAGCGCTCGTAATACGGCAGCACCGCCTGCGCACGCGTCTGCTGCAGCATAATCTCGCTGACCCAGATCCGGTACGGATCGGCAGTGCGCCGCCAGGGCAGATCGCGGTGGCCGCGTTCGTACCAGGCGAGCAGCAGCTTGCCTATTCGATGACGCGCAGCCACTCCGCCACAACCGCGAAGCCGTCCGGCTCCACGTCCCAGGGCTCGAAGTCGGGGTTCAGCGGCTCCAGGCGAATCCGCTCGTGACGCCATTCGTCTTCGCCCGATTGCACCTTGGTGCTGGTGTAGCGCTTCACCGTGTAGCGCGCGGTTTCGTCCAGCACCCCGAACCGCTCGATCAGCAGAATCCTGCCCTGGCGCGATCCCGCCGGGTGCAGCCGGAAGAGATTCAAACTGCCGTCGGGAATGCGCGGCTCCATGGACTTGCCTACCACGTGCGCCACGAACAGATCCTCGCTCAGCCGCATTCCCCCGGGCGCCGGCACCCAGTCTTCCCCGGCCGATTCCATCTCTTCGCCGAGGCGTCCGGCCGCCGCGCGCAGGGTGTACAAGGGCAGGTGGGTGTGGAACGGCTTCACATCGACGGGGGCCACGTGCTCGGCATACAAGCGCTCCACCACGCGCGAGAAGGCGTCCACCGGCACCGCCTGACGGCCGCTTACCCGCACCGCATTCGAGAGGCTGTCTTCCAGCGATGCCAGGTACGCCTGCGCCCCACTTTCCGCCACGCAGCCGCGGATATGTTCCTCGAGCGCCTCGAGGACCTCGGCTTCTTCGGGATCAGCGATGGCCGCAAGGTCGCGCCGCATCCGCAGCCACGCGCGATCGGTTTCGGGGTCCACCAGGAGCACGCCGATGTTGCACGCGGGACGGCCGGGCAGCGCGGCCTCCAGGAGCACGTAGACGCCTTCGCGCCGGCCCTGGATCGAGACCACGCCCGCCGGCATGCTATTTGGCCCCGCTTGGTCCTTTGGCCGTGGCGGGACCCAGGGGTACCTCTTCGGGATAGTAGCCTTCGCGCGCCCGGATCTTCACGTTGGGCAAGCCGGGGATGTCCACGGTGATTTTCCGGTAGACCTTGGGCTTGCCTTCGGGATCGAAGTCCGGCGTGTAGCGCAGCACGTACTGGGTGGTGATCTCGCCGCCGATTCCGCCCACAGCCTTGATGATGCCGTTGGAGATTTCGGCAGCGTAACCGCCGGTGCCGACGGTCAGCGCATAGTTGCCGTCATCGGAGGGATTCGACAGGTACCCGCTGACATTCTTGTAGAGCCCGTTCAGCGGATACTCGACGTGCCCGCCGGTCTTGGTGGTCAACTTCTCGAGCACGTCCTGGTCTTCATTGGAAAACCCGAACGCCATGGTGCTCACCGCGTAGATAGTGGTCAGGTTGCGCTGAGCCAGCTCCAGAACCTCGCCGAAGGTGTGCTTGCTGGCGTTATCGTGGCCATCGCCCACGATCACCATGACGCGGCGCGGCTCGTAGGGTTCTCCCTTCACCAGATCGCGATTCATACAGGCCATGTAGACCGCATCGAACAGCGAAGACCCGCCGCCGGGCTTCATCTTGCGTATCTTATCGGCGAGTTTGTCGGAATCCCAGGTGGTGTTCACCAGCAGGGTGGCCTCGTTGGCGTACTGGACGAGATATCCCGTGTACTTTTTGTCGCCCGGAAGCAGGTTCCACACCAGCTCGAGAATGGCATCCTGGTAGGTCTTCCAGTGTATGCGGGTGGAATTGCTCTGGTCGATCAGGAACCCGATTACCACCGGCTGGCGTTCGCTATGGCTGAAAAAGGAGATACGCTGCGGCTTGCCTTCATCCAGCAGCCGGAAATCCTTGGCCGTCAGGTTGCTGACGAAACGCCCCTTATCGTCACTGACCGTAACTGGCACGATGACCTCGGTGACGCCCGTACGGAATTGCGGGAGCTTGGTTTCCTGTTCGGCCGGTTTCTGCTGGGGCGCGGCCGGCAGGCACACAAGCGCCGCCGAAAGACAAAGCGCGGCGGAAATGCGATGGGACGGCATGGCGTTGGCTGGTATTATTCTACGCTGTTTGGGATGGGAGTGGGGCAGGTACCGGGCTGGCCGTACGTTCAGGGCTTGACGGCGATTGCGTCCACCGCGAAGCCGGCGTCCATCGAGGACAGCCCTTCGAACAGGACCAGCGAGTTCACCGCCGACGGCAGAAATTCCCGGCGCAGCTTGCGGACCTGCGCCGCGATCGGTTCGGCCAGCGGATAGTAGCGCGCGAAGGCAACATCGCGTCCGGAGACTCCCATGGATTCCAGGCTCTTGACCAGCCGTTCCAGGGCCAACCGCGAATCGGCCTCCTGGTAGCCGTAGCTCACCTGGGTCCCGGTCAGCACCACGTGCTGGGCCGCGATCAGCGCGGCATGCGGCTCTCCGGTCGCGGGAACATACTGGACCGGCGACGGCACGGCGGTGCGCAGACGCGCCACGGCTTCGCAGGCGGCGACGGCGCGAGCCGGCGTACGTTGAGTCTGCACGTAGTCGAGCGCCGCACGCGAATATTCGGCTTCCACCAGCTTGCGCGTGTCCCCCAGGTTGTCGAGCGAGCTCAGAAAGCAGGTGACGCGGAGCACGTCCGCGGCTTCGGAGCCGGATTCCTTGACGGCTTGCCGCAATTGCTCCAGCGAGCGGGCTGCCAGCGGCGCCACCGGATCCATGGGATTTTCAGAGAGCGCGGGAAAGGCGGGAAGAAACACGACGCCCTGCGGATTGACTTCTTTCCTGGCGGCGGCCACGGCCTCCAGTACGACCTGGGCACCCTCCAACGGCAGCCCGCCGGCGCGCACCAGGCTGAGAGCCGGCAGCGGCTGCTTGTGGTCGGTGAAGATCTCGCTGACGAGGTCGCGCACGCGGCGCAGATCGCCGCTCCCCGCGACGAAGGCCCGAATGTGGAGAACGGGGCCGCCGGAGTCCCGCGCCAGGCTCTTGAGCGCCTCGCGTACCTGGGCGGAAAGCAGTCCCTTGGCCGAGAGCGCGGTGGTGTGGAAGGTGAAGTGCCGGGGCTCACCTGTCACTGCCGCGGGCAGGTCTTTGGGCAACTGGAGAGTCTGGGTGATTTCATCTTTCTTCTTTTTTTGAGCGGCCGCGCCCACGGCTGCCAGCAGCGCGCAGAGGGCTGCCGCCGCAACCAGAATGACTTTGGTCCTCACTCCATTACCCTATAGGATCACGCGCTGGGCTCCGCGTAGAATTAGGATTGTAGCAAACGCGCATCCCATGCCACGCCCGCTCCCCGTGAAAAGGAAAAGGACCAGCGGCCGGAACATCATCCGCCGCTACTGGTGGCTGCCGCCGGCCGTTGCAGGCGTGGTTCTCATCGTGTGGATGGCCACCGGACCGCGCTGGTGGGGACCGCGCGTGCTGCCCCGCACTGCCGAGCCTATCAAGGGATATATCGCCAGTGTCGAGACCCTGCAAGAGGAGTACCTGCGTTTTCACGGCAAGCGGCTCAAGAATCCGCAACTGGAAAAGCGCTTCGAAACAGCCAGCCAGCGCATGGCGCAGCAGGACTTCGAATCGGCCGCGCTGATCCTGGAGGGCGTCTCGCAGGACGCCGCGCTGCCGGTGGTGTTCAACGACCTGGGGGTCCTTTATGCGCAATTGAACGACCGATCCAGAGCCGTCAATGCCTTCCGCGAAGCCCTGGCGCGCGATATCGATTACAAGCCGGTGCGCTTCAATCTCGACCGCCTGCGGGTCATGGTGGCCAACGCGGCCGACCCGGTGACCAAGGAGATCGAGCCCAACGGCACGGCCGCGCTGGCCAACGTGATCTCGCCCGGCAAGCCGGTGGAAGCCGAGATTGCGGCCGGGGTGAACGACCTGGATTTTTTCCGCGTCACGACCCCGCCCGCGCCGCGCGACCTGATCGAGATCGCCGTCGAGCCGCGCTCACCGGATCTTCTGCCCAGCCTGCGCCTCTTCGATTCGGACCGGCGCCTGACGGACCGCACGGCCGCGGTGCGCGAGCGCGGAATCGCCCTCAAGTACGTCTTCGGGCCACCTCCGAACACGACTTACTATCTCGAGGTATCCGGCCGCAGCGGATCGACGGGTCTCTATACCCTGAAAGTTACTCCCCAGCGCGCGTTTGACAGTTACGAGCCGAACGACGACATCTTCAATGCCCGCCGCGTCGAATTGGGCAAGCAGATCGAAGCCAACATCATGGACCAGGAAGACACGGACTATTACTCGTTCATTGCCCCGCGGACCGGCTCTATCAATGTTGTCCTGCGCAACCGTTCCAACACCCTGATTCCGGCCATCACGACCTACTCCGCCGAGATGCGCAACATCGGCTTCGGCCCGGACGTGCGCACCGCCGGCGCCAACCTGCGCCACTCGTTCGACGTGGTGGAGAACCAGACCTACTACGTCCAGGTCTGGAGCGAGAGCAACACTTCCGGGGAATACTCGCTGACGATCGAGTAGAGGCAGACGAAACTGCTCGCACTGCCGGCCGCAGATCAACCTAGCGCGGCCCCGGCCGCAACCAAACGTTGAGACCGCTAATTGAAACGCGGAGGCGCGGAGAAAGACGCCGAGAAAGACGGTGGAGACAAGGGGTGACGGTTTGGGGAGACCGCTGGGAGCCAGGCTGTCGAGGTCCTGGTTCTCTGCGTCGTCGCCGGCCCTCCGCTCCCACTCTGCTAACATGAGATTCACGCCCTTGATCGACACCGTCCCAGACATCCTGGCCCGAATTGTCGCCCGAAAGCGCGAAGATCTTACCCTGGCCGTGCCTCTACCCCTCGAGCGCTGGGAAGGCGAGGCCGCCCTGCAACTCCCGCTGCGCCGCGACTTCCGCGCCGCCCTGGTGGCCTCCACTCCGGCCATTATCGCCGAAGTGAAAAAGGCGTCCCCCAGTAAGGGCCTGCTGGCCAACGACTTCGACCCGGCGCGCATCGCCGCCGCGTACGCCCGCGGAGGCGCAGCCGCGCTGTCCGTCCTCACCGACGCGCCTTTCTTTCAGGGCAGCCTCAGCGACCTTGGCGCCGCCCGTGCGGCTGTGAGGCTTCCCGTCCTGCGGAAGGATTTCACCATCGACGCTGCGCAAATCCTGGAGGCCGCCGCGCATGGCGCCGACGCGATCCTTCTGATTGCGGCCATCCTGACCGAACGGGAGATTCGCGATTTCCGCGAGCAGGCCGCGCACCTCGGACTCTCCGCACTGGTCGAAGTCCACAACCGGCGCGAGCTGGATATCGCCGTCTCGGCAGGCGCCGACCTGATCGGCGTCAACAACCGCGACCTCACGAGCTTCGCGGTCTCGCTCGAGACCTCGCTCGAGCTTGCTGCGCACATGCCGAAAAACGCTGTGCTGGTCAGCGAGAGCGGCATCCATTCGCCCGCCGACATCGCCCGGCTCCGCACCGCGGGCTATCACGCCTTCCTGGTCGGGGAGCACCTCATGAAATGCGGCGATCCCGCCTCCGCGCTCGCCCAACTGGTGGGTGCATGATCGTCAAGGTTTGCGGCATCACCAGGCTTGAAGACGCTCAGGCGGCCATCGCTGCCGGCGCAACGGCCATCGGCTTCAACTTCTATCCGCGCAGCCCGCGCTACATCGCTCCCGAGCGCGCCGCGGCCATTCCTACGCCGGGTATCCGCCGCGTGGGAGTCTTCGTGAACGAGTCGCCGGCGCGCATTGCGGAGATCGCCCGTATCGCCGACCTCGATACCGCCCAGCTCCACGGCGACGAGACGCCCTCCGGCTACCCCGCCGGTGTCCCCGTCTGGAAAGCGGCCCGGGTGACTCGGGATTTCGCCTTCGAGCAGTACGCGGATCTGCCCGCGGAGGCCCTCCTGCTCGACGGCCCGGCCGGCGAACTCTACGGCGGTTCCGGACGCACCTTCGACTGGTCGCTGGCCGCGGCATGCCGGCAACGCATCATCCTTGCCGGCGGCCTGGACGGCGGCAACGTCGCACGCGCCATCGCGCTTGCGCATCCCTGGGGCGTCGATGCCTGTTCGCAGATCGAATCCGCGCCCGGTGTCAAGGACCACGCCAAAATGAACGCATTCCTCGAAGCGGCCAGAAAGGCGTTTTACGCATGACCCCGCAACCCGATTCCGGCGGCCATTTCGGACCTTACGGCGGGCGCTACGTCCCCGAAGTTCTGATGGCCCCGATCGAAGAGCTGGAGCACGCCTACCTGGAGGCCCGCGACGACCCCGCATTTCAGGCCGAGCTCGCCGATCTCCTCCGCAACTACGCCGGGCGTCCCACGCCGCTTTATTTCGCCAAACGCCTCAGCGAGACCCTGGGCGGCGCCCGCATCTGGCTCAAGCGTGAGGACCTGCTGCACACGGGCGCGCACAAGATCAACAACTGCCTGGGGCAGGCGCTGCTCGCGCGACGCATGGGCAAGCGCCGCATCATCGCCGAGACCGGCGCCGGGCAGCACGGGGTGGCCACCGCCACGGTTTGCGCGCTGTTCGGCCTCGATTGCGTGGTCTACATGGGCGAAGAGGACATGCGCCGGCAGCGCCTCAACGTCTTCCGCATGCGGATGCTGGGCGCGCGCGTCGCGGGGGTCGCCAACGGCAGCGCCACCCTCAAGGATGCGATCAGCGAAGCCATGCGAGACTGGGTCACCAACGTCGGCGACACTTACTACCTGCTGGGCAGCGCGCTCGGCGCGCACCCCTACCCGATGATGGTCCGCGACTTTCAACGTGTGATCGGCGACGAAGCGCGACGCCAGGTGCTGGAGCTCGAAGGCCGCCTGCCCGACGCCGCCATCGCCTGTGTCGGCGGCGGCAGCAATGCCATCGGCCTGTTCCACGCCTTCCTGGCCGACGCGCAGGTCCGGCTCATCGGGGTCGAAGCCGGAGGGCGCGGTCCCAAGCTCGGCGAGCACGCCGCCCGCTATCGCGGCGGCGCGCCCGGCGTCCTCCAGGGCGCCTACAGCTACGTCCTCCAGGACGAGCACGGCCAGATCGCGCTCACGCACTCGGTCTCCGCCGGCCTCGACTACGCCATGATCGGCCCGGAGCATGCCTGGCTGCGCGATCAATCGCGCGCGGAATACACCGCCGCCAGCGACGCCGAGGCGCTCGACGCGGCGCGATGGCTCTCCCGCACCGAAGGTATTATCCCCGCGCTGGAAAGCGCCCACGCGGTGGCCGAAGCCATCCGCCGCGCGCCTGCCGCCAAAGGCCAGATCTTCCTCGTCAACCTCTCCGGCCGCGGCGATAAGGACATCGATATTTACCGCGAAAACTTTCCGGAGCTCGACCGCGCATGACCCGCATCGGCTGCATGTTCCAGAAGCGGCGTAAGGCGCTGATCGCCTACCTGACGGCCGGCGATCCCACGCCCGCGCGCACACCGGCGCTGGTGGAAGCCCTGGTGCGCGGCGGCGCCGACCTGATCGAGCTCGGCGTCCCTTTCAGCGACCCCATCGCCGACGGCCCCGTGAACCAGCGCGCCGGCGAGCGCGCGCTCAAAGCCGGCACCACACTCGAGACGGTCCTCGAAATCGCGCGCCAGATCCGTGCGAAGTCCGAAGTTCCGCTCCTCCTCTTCACTTATCTGAACCCGGTCCTGAGGTACGGCCTGGACCGCCTGGGACGGGACGCCGCCGCGGCGGGCATCGACGGCTGTCTCCTGACCGACGCGAGCGTCGAAGAAGCCGAATCCTACGCGGCCGCCATGCACGCCCACGGTCTCGACACCGTATTCCTCGCGGCCCCTACCAGCACTCCGCGCCGCCTCAAACTGGTGGCGCAGTATTCCACCGGTTTCGTCTACCTCGTTTCCCGCACCGGAGTCACCGGCGAGCGGGACAGCCTTTCCAACGCCGTCGCACCGCTAATCCAGGCTGTCCGCGGCATCACGGAGCTCCCCATAGCTGTCGGTTTCGGCATCAACAAACCCGAGCACGTGGCCGCGCTGGCTCCGCAAGTCGACGCAGTGGTGGTAGGCAGCGCGATCGTCCGCATCATCGAAAGCAACTCCCCCACCCTGGAATCCGACTTGGAGACCTATGCGCGCTCGCTGAAAGCGGCACTGGGAGAAACTGAATGACCCCCGAGGAAGCTCGCGCGCAGCTCGACGAACTCCGAGTCCTCATCGACGACGTCGACCGGCGCCTGGTTGCCCTGCTCAACGAGCGCACGCGCACCGTGGAAGAGATCGGCCGCGTCAAGCGGTCGGCCGCCCTGCCCATCTACGAGCCCAAGCGCGAGGCGGAAGTTTTCGCCAACGTCACCTCCACCAACCACGGCCCTCTGACGCCGGATGCGGTCAAGCGCATCTTCGAGCGCATCATCGACGAAATGCGCTCCATCCAGAAACAGCGCATGCTTTCCGACGGAGACAAATGAATGTTAGTCGTCATGCAGCAAGGCGCCACCGAAGAGCAGGTGCAGAACGTGATCGACCGGCTGGTGGACCTCGGCTTCGACGTCCACCGCTCCACCGGCGTGATGCACACGGTGCTCGGCGGTGTGGGCGGCAAAACCGATTTCGACCTCGCCATGTTCGAAGTCATGGACGGCGTCAAGGAAGCCCACCGCATCGTCTCGCCCTACAAACTCGCCAGCCGCAGTTTCCGCCCCGCCGGCACGACGATTCGCATTCGCGACTTAACCATCGGCGGGGAGCAGGTCGTGGTCATTGCCGGCACCCCGGCCGCCGACCAGATCGATCGCTGCGCCGCCATCGTCGCCGAGGCCGGCGCGCACATTCTTCACGCGCTGGGGGATGAGAAGTCGCTTGCGGAAGCACGAGCAGCCGCCGATCGACACGGCCTTTTCGTCCTCGCCGAAGCCGCCGAAGTCGCCAGCGTCGCGCAGGTCTCCGAACACGCCGATATCCTGCAGGTGGCCGCACGCAACATGCAGAACTTCGCCCTGCTGCGGGAGCTCGGCAAACGGCCCAGGCCCGTGCTGCTGGAGCGCGGTCTTGCCGCGACCATCGAAGAGCTGCTGCTGGCCGCCGAACTCGTCCTACAAGGCGGCAACTACAACGTCATCCTCTGCGAGCGCGGCATCCGCACGTTCGAAACCTATACCGCCGCCACCATGGACATCTCCGCCATCCCCATCGTTAAAAAACTGTCGCACCTGCCCGTAGTGGCCGATCCCTCCCTGGCCACGGGACGCCGCGATAAAGTTCCGGCCATGGCCCGCGCCGCGGTGGCCGCGGGAGCCGACGGCCTGGTCATCGAAGTGCACCCCGATCCGGACCACGCGTCCGTCGACGGCGCGCAAAGCCTGCGCCCCGACCAGTTCAGTGAGCTCATGGGCCAGCTCCGCATGATCGCCGCCGCGGTCGGCAGGACCCTCTGAAGATGAATCACGTCGTCATCATCGGCACCGGCCTGATCGGATCTTCGTTCGGCCTGGCGCTCAGGAAGGCCGGATTCACCGGCGGAATCACCGGTGTCAGCTCACCGCGCGCCGCGGCCGATGCCGTCGCGGCGGGAGCCATCGACCGCGCCGCGCCGCTGGCCGAAGCCGTCCCGCAGGCTGACATTGTCTTCCTCTCGCAGACCATCGGCCGCATCCTGGACACCATCCACCACCTGGACCCCCTGCTTCGGCCGGGCGCGCTGGTTACCGACGCCGGCAGCACGAAGTGCGAAATTGTCGACCTTGCGCGCCAGTGCATTACCCGTGCGCAATTCCTCGGCGGCCACCCCATGGCCGGCAAGGAAGTCCGCGGTGCGGCGGCGGCCGATGCCGGCCTGTTCCGCAACCGCACCTGGGTGCTCACGCCCGATGAGGATTCCGAGCTCCACACGCCCGCAGCCGAAGAATTCCGCGACTGGCTCGCGAAGATCGGCGCGCGCATCCTGATCCTGGATGCCGACGAGCACGACCGGGTAGTCTCGCTCACCAGCCATCTCGCTCAGCTCGCCTCCACAGCGCTCGCAGCGACGGTCGGCGACAAACTCGGCGCGTCTCCCCGCGAGCAGGCCGCCGGTCCCGGACTGGAAGACATGACGCGCCTCGCGCTCGGCTCCTACGAAATCTGGCGCGACATCCTGGCCACCAACTCTGAGCACATCGATCGCGCGCTCTCGGTTTACATTCAGAAGCTGGAGCACCTCCGCGAGAACCTGCGCACGCGCCAGCTCCAGGAGGAATTCGAGCGCGCCGCGGCACTCGCCAATCGCATCAGGTTTAGCAATGGAACTCGAAGGTAGGATCACCCTCATCACCGGCGCCAAGGGCGGCCTCGGCACACCCGTCACCGAAGCCTTCCTGGCCGCCGGCGCCCAAGTCGTCGGTGTATCCCGATCGATCAAGCCCGGCGACTTCCCACACCCGCGGTTTACCGCCCTGACCTCGGATCTCTCGAGCGGTGCAGCCGCGCAGAAACTGGCCGCCGACGTCATCGCGCACTTCGGCCGCATCGACATTCTGATCCACGTCATGGGCGGGTTCGCCGGTGGAAACCGCGTCGAAGAAACCGACGAAGCCACTCTCGACCAGATGCTCGACCTCAACTACCGCGCCGCCTTCTTCATCTGCCGCGCCGTCCTTCCGCAGATGCGCAGGCAGGCGAGCGGCCGCATCCTGGCCGTCGCCAGCCGGCAAGGCGTAGAGCCCGCCGCCATGGTCGGCGCCTACAGCGCGTCAAAAGCTGCCCTGGTCTCCCTGATCCACACCATCGCGCTGGAGAACCGCGACCTCGGCATTTCGGCCAACACCGTCCTGCCCGGCACCATGGACACTCCCGGCAATCGCGCGGGCGATCCGAAGGCCGACACCTCCCATTGGGTGCAACCTTCGCAAGTGGCCGCGCTGCTCGTCCACCTCGCATCGGACGCAGCTTCGCAGATCACCGGAGCCGCCATCCCGGTTTACGGCAGACAGGCGTGAATCCGACCGTCGCCGTCCGAACCCGTTGACGGTCAGGCTTCGCCTTCCAGTTCAGTATCGGGGGCCGGAGCCTCGGCGCGTAGCATCAGGGTCACATACACGCCCCCGGCCACCCCGAACCCCACAAACCAGGCGTAATCGTACAAGAGGCGCAGCGGGGGCACGACCAAGCCCAGCAGGGCCACGGCGGCGCCGATTACAAGTGCGGCCACGGCGCGCTTGTTGATGCCGTTCTCGTATTCGTAGATGCCGTTGCGGCGGTACAAATCGGCCAGGTTGAGCCGCGAGCGGCGTACCAGGAAGTAATCTGCGATCATCACCCCGGCGATCGGCCCGAGCAAGGCGGAATAGCCCACCAGCCAGCCGAAAATGTAGGCGCTGAAATCGCTGAGCAGCTTCCAGGGCATCATGAGGATGCCGATGACGCCTGTGATCAGGCCGCCGGTGCGGAACGAAATCAGGCGCGGGCTGAGGTTGGAGAAATCGTTCGAGGGCGAGACCACGTTGGCGGCGACGTTGGTGTTCAGCGTGGCGACGAGCAGCGCCACGAGCGCGATGAAGGCGACTACGGGCTGGTTGAAGCGCGCCAGCAGCGCCACCGGGTCCCAGATCGGCTCACCGAAGAGCACGGCCGAGGCGGAGGTGACCGCGACACCGATGAAGGAGTACAACGTCATGGCTGCGGGCAATCCCATCGCCTGGCCCCATGCCTGGGCCTTTTGCGATTTCGCGTAGCGCGTGAAGTCCGGGATGTTCAATGCGACCGTGGCCCAGAATCCCACCATCCCGGTGAGCGAGGGGATAAAGAAGCGAATAAACTCGGCGGAAGACCTGAACTTGCTCGGCGCGCTGAGAACCGGGCCCAGGCCACCCGCCTTGCCGGTGATCCACCAGAGCATGAGCAGCCCGATGCCGAGCATGAACGGAGCGCCGATGCCTTCCAGGAACTTGATGGTCTCGATGCCGCGCCAGATGACGACCATGTTGAGCGCCCAGAAAATAAGAAAACAGATCCAGGAAGCCGCCGGGTTCGCGGCCAGCGCCGGGAAGAGGATCTTCAGCATGGTGTAGATGGCCTGGCCGCCGATCCAGGTCTGGATGCCGAACCATCCGCACGCCACCAGCGCCCGCAGCACGGCCGGAATGTTGGCGCCGCGCACACCGAAACTGGCGCGCACGAACACCGGAAACGGGATGCCGTACTTCGTGCCGGCGTGCGCGTTGAGCAGCATGGGAATGAGCACGATCAGGTTGCCCAGCAGGATAGTCGCGATGGCCTGCCACCAGCTCATGCCGCCGGCGATCAGGCCCGAGGCCAGCATGTACGTCGGGATGCAGACGGACATTGCGACCCAGAGCGAGGCGTAATTGTAGGTTCCCCAGGAGCGTTTGGCCGGCGGGATGGGCGCCAGGTCATCGTTGTACAGCGATGAGTCTCTTACTTCCATGCGCCTCCGCGCGCGGTGCGTTTCAGGTATTGGCCGCGGCCGGCTTTGCCGAGCCACTGGCCGCCATTGACGATCACTTCGCCGCGCGACATCACGATGCGCGCGTTGCCGGTGACCTGGTATCCCTCGAACATGGAGTAATCGACGCGCATGTGATGGGTGGCGGCGCTGATGGTGTAGGCCGCGTTGGGGTCCCAGAGCACGATATCGGCGTCGCTGCCGGGCGCGATCTCTCCCTTCCTCGGGTACATGCCGAAGATGCGCGCGGGCGCGGTGGAGGTGATTTCGACGAAACGGTTCAGCGAAATCTGCCCCTGGTTGACGCCGTGATGATAGATCAGTTGCAGGCGGTTCTCGATGCCGGGGCCGCCGTTGGGGATCTTGGTGAAGTCGTCTTTGCCGAGCACCTTCTGGTCCTTGAAGCAGAAGGGGCAATGGTCGGTGGAGACCACTTGCAGATTGTCCTGCTTGAGGCCGTCCCAGAGTTTCGGCTGGTGATGCCTGGGACGCAGCGGCGGCGTGAAGACATACTTGGCGCCCTCGAAATTGGGGCGCTCCAACTCTTCGATGGAGAGCAGCAGGTACTGCGGGCAGGTTTCGGCGAACGCGGGGACGCCGCGGTCGCGGGCTTCGCGGACTTCGTGGAGGGCGTCCTCGCTGGAGAGGTGCACGATGTAGACCGGCGCTCCGGCGATCTCGGCCATGGCGATGGCGCGGTGCACGGCTTCGGCTTCGGCGCGCGGCGGGCGGGTGAGCGCGTGGTAGACGGGCGCGGTCTTGCCCTCGGCGAGCGCGCGGGCGACGATCACGTCGATCACGCTGCCGTTTTCGGCGTGCATGCAGATGAGCGCGCCGTTTTTGGCGGTCTGCGAGAGCGCTTTGAAAATGGTGGCGTCATCGACCATGAGCACGTTGGGGTAGGCCATGAACAGCTTGAAGCTGGCCACGCCTTCGCGGACCATGTCGTCCATGTCCTCGAGGCCGGCGACTCCGAGGTCGGTGACGATCATGTGGAGGCCGTAATCGATGGCGGCGCGGTTCTCGGCTTTCTTCCACCAGGTGTCGAGGGCGTCGCGCATGCGCGTGCCGCGCGCCTGGATGGCGAAATCGACCAGGCTGGTGGTGCCGCCGAACGCGGCGGCGCGGGTGCCGGTTTCGAAATCGTCGGCGCTGGTGGTGCCGCCGAAGGGCATGTCGAGGTGGGTGTGGCAGTCGATGCCGCCGGGAATGACGTAGAGGCCGGCGGCGTCGATGACCTTGGCGCCGTCGGCGGGGATGCCGGGGCGGACTTCCTTGATGCGCTCGCCTTCGATGAGCACGTCGGCTCGGGTGGTGGCGGCAGCGGTGACGACGGTGCCGTTTTGGATGAGGGTGGTCATGGGTGGTTCCTGGACAGGCTAAAGCCTGTCCTACAAAGAGGTCCTTTCGGCCCAGGTTTGGGCGGGGCGCCCCGTTTTTACCTGCTCCATGGTGATGCAGTTCTCTACCGGGCAAACCAGCCAGCAGAGATTGCAGCCTACGCACTCCTCCTCGTCAACGCGGGGAATGCGCGACGGTTGCGGCCGCGGAGCATCGAGCTTGGGAATCGGGGTGACGGTGATCTCCGCGGGACCTTCGTGGTTGTCGAGATGGATGCACTGGTGCGCGCCGTCCCAGCAGGCGACGTAGCAGAGCTGGCAGCCGATGCACGTGTCGCGATCGATGCGCGCGACGATTCTGTAATTGAGATCGAGGTGCTTCCAGTCGGTGACCTTGGGCAGCGAGAGCCCGCGGAAGTCGTCGATAGTCCGGAAGCCCTTCTCGTCCATCCAGTTGCCGAGGCCGTCGATCATGTCTTCGACGATGCGGAAGCCGTAGTGCATGGCGGCGGTGCAGACCTGGACGGTGCCGCAGCCGAGCAGGATGAATTCGGCGGCCTCGCGCCATCCGGAAACGCCACCGATGCCGGAGATGGGAATCTGCACTTCGGGGTCGCTCGCGATCTGCTGCACCAGGTGCAGCGCGATCGGTTTCACCGCGGGACCGCAGTATCCGCCGTGCGCGGAGCGTCCGGCGACGTAGGGCCGCGGGGTGAAGGTGTCCAGGTCGATGCCGGTGATGGAGTTGATGGTGTTGATAGCGGAGAGAGCGTCGGCGCCGCCCTTTTTGGCCGCGCGGGCAGCCACGCGGATGTCGGTGATGTTGGGCGTGAGCTTGACCAGCACCGGGGTGCGGGCGGCTTCCTTAACCCACCCGGTGATCATGCAGGCGTACTCGGGGACCTGGCCGACGGCGGAGCCCATGCCGCGCTCGCTCATGCCGTGGGGACAGCCGAAGTTGAGCTCGAGCCCATCGGCGCCGGCATCTTCGCTGCGTTTGACGATGTCGTGCCAGGCCTCGCGTTTGGATTCGACCATCAGGCTGGCGATGACGGCGTGCCTGGGGTAGCGCTTCTTGACTTCGGCGATCTCGCGCAGGTTGGTTTCGATGGGACGGTCGCTGATGAGCTCGATGTTGTTCAGGCCCATCATGCGCTGGCCGTTCCAATCGACGGAGGAGTAGCGCGAGCTGACGTTGACGATGGGCTCGCCGATGGTTTACCAGACGGCCCCGCCCCAGCCGGCGTCGAAGGCGCGCTTCACCTGGTCGCCGCAATTGGTGGGCGGGCCGGAGGCGAGCCAGAAGGGATTGGGGCAGCGGATGCCGGCGAAATTGGTGGTGAGGTCAGCCATGAGCAAGGATTCCTTGCGCGGCGCGCTTGCCGTCGGCTACGGCGTCGACGACCTCGCGGCCGCCGTTGACGCAGTCGCCGCCGGCGTAGTATCGGGGGTTGCTGGTGCGGCCGGTGGGGCGGTCCACCAGGATGATGCCTTTCTTGCTCTCGACCGGGAACAGGTCGGCGGCACGCGTCTGGCCCAGGGCCGGAATGACCATATCGCAGGCGACGTCGTATTCCGTGCCGGGGATCCGCTCGGGGGCGCCATTGCCGAGGCGCGTTTCGACGAACCTCACGGCGGAGGCGCGGCCATCCTCTGCGAGGATGGCGACAGGCTGCGCCCGCCAGTGGAAGCGGACGCCCTCGACTTTGGAGTGATCGTATTCGAAGGGGAAGGCGGGCATCTGCTTTTCGGTGCGGCGGTAGAAGAGGTGGACGTCGGCGGCACCGAGCCGGACGGCGGCGTTGGCGGCGTCGATGGCGGTGTTGCCGCCGCCGATCACGATGACCGTGCGGCCGATTTGGAAATCGGGCTGGGTCTTGTAGCGCTCGATGAAGCGAAGCGCGTCGATGACGCCGGGAAGATGCTCGCCCGGAATGCCGAGACGCTCCATGGCGCCGAGGCCGACACCGATGAAGATGAAGTCGAACTGGGATTCGAGGTCTGCGAGGGAAACGGCGGCTCCGACTTCGGCCTGGCGGAATTCGACGCCCATGGCGCGGATCATCTCGACTTCACGGAGGGCGTCGGCGGGGCGGAGTTTGTACTCGGCTACGCCGTAGGTGTTGAGACCGCCGGGGTGGGGACGGTTGTCGAAGACCGTGACAGCGGCGCCATGGCGGGCTAGCTCGGCTGCGCAGGAAAGGGACGCGGGGCCGCCGCCTATGCACGCTGCGCGTGCGGGGCCGGGGGCCGGGGGTCGGGGGCCGGGGGCGGGGCGGGAGTGGTGGTGCTCCATCGCATAGCGTTGGAGGAGGGCGATTTCGATGGGCTTTTTGTTGTACTTGTGAAGGACGCAATTGCCTTCGCAGAGGACGTCCACGGGGCAGACGCGGGAACAGCTCAGGCCCAGAATGTTGGCATCGAGAATGGTCTGCGCCGAGCCTCGCAGGTTGCCGCTGGCGATCTTCTTGATGAAGCGCGGCACGTCGATGTGGGTGGGGCAGGCGGCGGTGCAGGGCGCGTCGAAGCAGTAGAGGCAGCGATTGGCTTCGGCGAGGGCAGACTGGCTGTCGAGGGGCGGATGGAGGTCGGGAAAGCGCTCGAGCGTGTGCGGAATCACCTGGCGCTCCCGGCGGCCGCGACTGCGCAGGCGGCGAGGCTCTTATCGAGCGCGTCGATGAACTGGTCCACGTCGGAACGGCCGATGTTCATGGGCGGAGTGACACGAAGGACGTTGCCGTAGAGGCCGCCCTTACCCATGAGGATGCGGTTTTCGCGCGCGGCTTCCAACAGCAGCGCGGATTGCGCGGTGGCGGGAACCTTGGTCTTGCGATCCTCGACCAGCTCGATGGCCTGCATCAGGCCCATGCCGCGGACGTCGCCGACGATTTCGTGTTTGTCCTTGAGCTCTTCCAGGCGGCCGCGCAGGTAGGCGCCGGTGGTGGTGCAGTTGTCCATCAGGCGCTGCTCTTCGATGAAGTCGATGACGGCCTTGGCGGCGGTGGCGGTGACCGGGTTGCCGCCGAAGGTGGAAAGCGTGACGCCCTTGAGGCCGTCGGCGACTTCGGGCTTGGCGACGGTGAGCCCGATGGGGCTGCCGTTGGCGAGGCCCTTGGCGCCGGTGATGATGTCGGGGACGACGCCCCACTGCTCGATGCCGAACCATTTGCCGCCGGTGCGGCCCCAGCCGGTCTGCACCTCGTCGCTGATGAAGATGCCGCCGTGATTGCGGACGATCTTTTCGATGATCTGGAAGTATTCCTTGGGCGGGGTGATATAGCCGCCGACGCCCTGGATGGGTTCGGCGATGAAGCCGGCGATCCGGCCGCCGGTGGTGGTGCGGATCAGCTCTTCCATATCGGAAGCGCAGCGCACTTCGCAGTCGGGATAGGTGAGGCCGAAGGGGCAGCGGTAGCAGTAGGCATTGTGGGCATGGATGACGCCGGCCTGCGACGGGCCGAGCCGCCACGAGCCCACCGCGGTCAGGGTCATGGCCATCGCGGAACGGCCGTGGTAGGAGTGGCGGAGCGCGACGATCTCGGTGCTGCCGGTGTAGCAGCGCGCGGTGAGGATGGCGGTCTCGTTGGCCTCGGTGCCGGAGTTGGTGAAGAAGCTCTTGGTGAGCCGGCCGCCGGGAGTGACGGATGCGATCTTCCTGGCGAGCGCGGCCTGCGGCTCATTGGCGAAGACGGTGGAGACGTGCTGGAGCGTATCGAGCTGCTTGTGGACTTTGGCGTTCACCTGGTCGTTGCAGTGGCCGACGCTGATGGTGACGATGCCGCCGAGGAAATCGAGGTACTGGTTGCCGTCGGCATCCCAGACGTATTGGTCTTTGGCGCGCGCTACGACGAGCGGCTCCTTATAAAAATGGAAGACGGCGGGGAAGAGGAATTCCTTGTTGGCGAGGATGATTTCGTTCTTAGTCATGATCAGGCCTTTACTAGAGATTGGTACATGTCGGGGCGGCGGTCGCGGAAGAATTGCCAGGTTTTGCGGACCTCGGAGATCATGTCGAGGTCGAGATCGGCGGTGAGGACTTCGTCCCTGTCGCGGGATGCCTGGGCGAAGATGCGGCCGCGGGGATCGCAGAAATAGCTCTGCCCGTAGAATTCGCCGATGTTCCAGGGCGCTTCGACGCCCACGCGGTTGATGGCGCCGACGAAGTAGCCGTTGGCGACGGCATGCGCGGGCTGCTCGAGTTTCCAGAGGTACTCGCTGAGTCCGGCGACGGTGGCGGAGGGATTGAAGACGATCTCTGCGCCGTTGAGACCGAGCGCGCGGGCGCCTTCGGGGAAGTGGCGGTCGTAGCAGATGTAGACGCCGATCCTGGCGAAGCCGAGGTCGAAGACGGGGTAGCCGAGGTTGCCGGGGCGGAAATAGAACTTCTCCCAGAAGCCGGGCGCGACGTGCGGGATGTGGGTCTTGCGGTACTTGCCGAGGAAGGCGCCGTCGTTGTGGATGACGGCGGCGGTGTTGTAGTAAATGCCTTCCTGCTCGACCTCGTAGATGGGAACGATGAGGGAGATGTGATGTTGACGGGCGAGGTCCTGCATGAGTTTCACGGTAGGACCGTCGGGGATGGGTTCGGTGAAATCGTACCAGCGGGTGGTCTGCTCGGCGCAGAAGTAGGGGCCGTAGAAGATCTCCTGGAGGCAGACGATCTGGGCGCCGGCTTGGGCCGCCTGCTCGATGTAGGCCACGTGTTTATCCAGCATGGCCTTCTTGGTGGCTTCTAGGGAGGAATCCGGGGAAGCGGCGTTGGTGGCTTGGATTAGGGAACAGCGGATGATGCGAGACATCGGGTCTCCGTGGCAAAGATGGCGATGGGGCTTATTATGAAGGGTCTGGCGCGAGGACGCAACGGGGGCATCTTCCGTACTAAGATAAACCCAGCCGATATGAAACTCCGCCTCCTCGCCCTGATCTTCGGCGCGGCGGCCCTCGTCACCGCCCAGAAGTACGACGGGCCGCGTCCGGCCAAGCCCGACCTGCCTTACCTGAAGCACGCCAACAACCTCGTTCCTACCGAGGCTTCCGAGGCCAAGGAAGAGAAAGGCAAGAAAGACGAGACGACCTATGTGATCGCGGGCGCGGCGTCCACAGCGCGAACGCCGCTGGCCTCTCCGATTTTTCTGCTGCAAACACAGAAGCTGAATGCCCAGACCCTGGGGCTCTACCGGCTGGAGGTGCGCAACGGCCGGCGCGAGATCACCACGTCCCCGAAGAAGCCGATGCAGCCGATCCGAATGGAGGTATCGCGGCTCGACAGCAGCGGCCTTTACAAGCTGGAGGTGGTGGATAGCCTCGAGCCCGGCGAATATTCGCTCAGTCCCGAGGGATCGAACCAGGTATTCTGCTTCCAGGTGTACTAGCGATTCTGCTATACTAAGGCTTCTCTCGTTGTTCGTCCCTTCCCCACGGCTTTTCCTGCCTGTGGTATTCTATTTGACGTACCAAAACGAGAATAAGAGAAGACAAGGAGCATTACCTCTAGAATGGCACTGGCGATTGAGACCAAGCGGCAGATTCTCTCCACGAATCAGCTCCACAAAACCGATACCGGGTCGCCAGAAGTACAGATTGCCCTGTTGAGCTCGCGCATAACGATGCTTACGGAGCATTTCAAGACGCACAAGAAGGACCACGGCTCCCGCAAGGGCCTGCTGACCCTGGTTGCCAAGCGTCGCCGGCTTCTGACGTACCTGCGCGATTCGGACCCCGAGCGCTACAAGGCGGTTCTGCAAAAGCTGGGTATTCGCCGTTAATCCATTCCGGAGATGGCCCGTTCCAGACGTATGGCGGGACCTTCCGATTCACACCCGACCGGCTCGATTGGCTTTAGGCGCGTTGCCTATGGCGTTTCGGCCGTCACCCCCTGTCAACTCCGATCTCGACGGCGTTCCTGAACGGACGCCGATCTTGAGGCTCGAGGGGAACCGTTGTTCCCGCCGGGCGTTGGAGGTTTAGAAAGACCAAATGCAACACACTGTTGAAGTAGACCTGGGAAGCTGCAAGCTTACCCTGGAAACCGGGAAAGTGGCCAAGCAGGCGAACGGCGCGGTCGTCGTTCGTTCCGGCGACGCCGTCGTTCTGGTTAGCGCCTGCATGGCCGACCAGCCCAAACCCAGCGCGGGCTTTTTCCCGCTCACGGTCGATTACCGTGAATACACTTATGCCGCCGGGAAAATCCCGGGCGGCTTCATCAAGCGCGAGGGACGTCCCTCGGAAAAAGAAGTTCTCACCAGCCGCCTGATCGATCGTCCGGTCCGGCCGCTGTTTCCCGAAGGGTTTCTGAACGAGACCCAGATTATCGCCATGGTCCTTTCGGCCGATCCCGAAAACGACCCCAACGCGCTGGCCATCGCCGGCGCCGCGGCCGCACTGGCCATCAGCGACATTCCGTTCCCCTACGTTCTGGGCGGCGTTCGCGTCGGCATGAAGGACGGGCAGTACATCGCCAACCCGACTTATACCGGGGGCCGCGAGTCGAAGCTGAACATCGTGGTGGCGGGCACCGAAGAGGGCATCGTGATGGTGGAGGCCGGCGCGCAGCAGGTCTCCGAAGCCGAGGTGCTGGGCGCGATCGAGTTCGGGCACGAATGCTGCAAAAAGATCGCCGCCGGTATCCGCGAGCTGATGAAGGTCGCCGGGAAGAAGAAGCGTGAGTTCGTGCCGCCGGCGCTCAACCAGGAGATCTACGCGGCAATCGAGAAAGAGGTCCGCACCGACCTCACCGACGCGCTCAACACCCAGAAGTACGACAAGCTCACCAGCTACGCGCTGGTGGCGCAGATCAAGGAGCGCGCCGTCAAGGCCCAATCCGAAGAGCAGCAGGACGAGGCGGGGAAGTGCTATGACTCGCTCAAGGAGCGTATTTTCCGCGACGAGATGCTGAGCAACCATCGCCGTCCGGACGGCCGCGCGTTCGACGAGATCCGCCCGATCACGATCGAGACCGGCGTGCTGCCGCGCACTCACGGCAGCGCCCTGTTCACGCGCGGCGAGACCCAGGCGCTGGTCACGGTCACGCTCGGCACCAAGGAAGACGAGCAGCGCATCGAGCTGCTGGAGCCCGGCGAGGCCACCAAGCGCTTCATGCTGCACTACAATTTCCCGCCGTTCAGCGTGGGCGAGGTGGGCTTCATGCGCGGTCCGGGCCGGCGCGAGATCGGCCACGGGGCGCTCGCCGAGCGCTCGCTGACCGCGCTGATCCCGGGCGAAGACAAGTTCCCGTACACCATGCGCGTGGTGAGCGACATTCTCGAATCCAACGGATCGAGCTCCCAGGCCACGGTCTGCGGCGCATCGCTGGCCCTCATGGATGCCGGCTGCCCGATGGCGGCTCATGTCGGCGGCATCGCCATGGGCCTGGTGATGGAAGATGGCAAGTACGCCATCCTCACCGATATCGCGGGCGCCGAAGATCACTATGGCGACATGGACTTCAAGGTCGCCGGCACGCGCGACGGCATCACCGGCCTTCAGATGGACATCAAGGTTCCCAATATTACCATCGCCATCATGAAGGAAGCGCTGGAGCAGGCGCGTCGCGGCCGCCTCTTCATCCTCGACAAGATGTACGAGGCCATGCCGCAAGCCAACAAGGCCATCAGCCAGTACGCGCCGCGCATCTACACTCTGCACATTCCGACCGATAAGATTCGCGACGTCATCGGACCGGGAGGCAAGGTCATCCGCGGCATCATCGAGCAGACCGGCGTCAAGATCGATGTCGAGGACGATGGCACAGTGCACGTGGCCTCGGCCGACGAAGCCAGCGCCAACAAAGCCATCCAGATCATCAGCGACCTCACCGCCAGCGCCGAAGTGGGCAAGACCTACCTTGGTAAGGTAGTCCGGCTGGTGGATTTCGGCGCGTTCGTCGAGATCTTCCCGGGCACCGACGGCCTGCTGCACATCAGCGAGATCGCTGAGAACCGTATCAAGGACGTACGCGACGAGCTCAAAGAGGGCGACCAGATCCTGGTGAAGGTGCTGGCGCTGGAAGGCAACAAGATCAAGCTCAGCCGCAAGGCGGTGCTCAAAGAGCAGCGCGATAAGCTGAAGCATTCAAAATAGCGGCGGCAGCGGGGCGGACCATCGTTTTGGGCGGTTCGCCCGCCTGCCCGGCTACAACCGCGTGGCCATCCCGGCGGCCAGGCGCGCATTCGACGCGGCCAGCGCGATGTTGGTGCGAAGGCTGCGCCCGCCGGTGAGTTCCACAATGCGGCCCAGGATGAACGGCGTCACCGCTTTGCCGGCGATGCCGCGCGCCTTTGCCTCGGCCACGGCAGTGTCGATGAATTCGCGCATCTCGGCCGCCGGGATCTCGTCAGCTTCCGGCACGGGATTGCAGATCACCGCGCCGCCGCAGAGGCCCATGGCCCATTTCGTGGCCAGAAAACGCGCGATCTCATCGGCGCTCTCCATGCGCAGCGGGGCCTTGAGCCCGCTCTTTCGGCTCCAGAACGCCGGGAACTCGTCGGTGCGGTAGCCGATGACGGGGACGCCGCGCGTCTCCAGGTACTCGAGGGTCTTGGGCAGGTCGAGCAACGCCTTGGCGCCGGCGGAGACCACCGCGACCGGAGTGCGCGCGAGCTCTTCGAGGTCGGCGGAGATGTCGAAGCTCGATTCGGCGCCGCGGTGCACGCCGCCGATGCCACCGGTGGCGAACACGCGAATTCCCGCCAGGTGCGCGCAGATCATGCTGGCGGCCACGGTGGTCGCGCCGGCTCTTCGCGATGCGACGGCGTAAGGCAGGTCGGCGCGGCTGAGCTTGAGCACGTCCCGGGATTGGGCCAGCGCTTCGAGCTGCGCGGCGCTCAGACCCACGCGCACGGCGCCATCCAGCACCGCGATGGTGGCTGGGACCGCGCCGCCCTCGCGCACCTGCTGCTCCAGCAAGCGCGCTGTGGCGAGGTTGTCCGGCCAGGGCATGCCGTGGGCGATGATGGTGCTCTCCAGCGCCACCACGGCGCGGGCGTCGCGCACCTCAGGCGCGATTTGCAGCCAGTCTTGCATGCAGCAGCTCCACGCTCAGATTCTCCGCCACGCTGGCGGGCGATTCCACCGTGATGGCGGCGGCGGCCAAGCCGAGACGCGCGGCATCGGCGAGCTCGAGGCCCGAGGCCACGCCGAAAAGTGTGCCGGCGATCAACGCGTCGCCCGCGCCGGTGACGTCCTTGGGGCAGGCGGGCAGGATATCCATGGCGCGCGCATCGCCGCCCGTCCACACCGCGATTCCCGCAGCTCCGGCGGTGACGACGCCGGAGCAGGCGCCCAGGCCGTGCAGCGCGCGGGAAGCCTCCAGGGCGTTCGCGAACGGCAGGCATTGGGCGATCTCCGCGGCCTGTACCTGCGTGGCGAAGAGAATCCGGATTTTGGACAGCAGCCCCCTCAGCTTGCGCGACTTGGGAATGGAGACGGCATCCACCGCCATCGCCGCCTGCCCCGCCAGCCACGACAGGGTGCCGGCCGGCAGGTTGGTGTCGGCGAAACAGAGGTCGTGCGCGCGCAAGCGGGCAGCGTCCAGGAGCGGGGGAGCGATCTCGTCGTAGAGATCCATGTCGGCGAGGCCGATCACGAGCTCGCCCTCGGGATCGAGGATCGCGGTGTAGGAGGCGGTCGGCTGCGGCGCCGCCGAGATCATCGACGTGTCGATCCCAAGCGATGCGAGATGCGCCACTACGGCACGGCCGGCGTCGTCATCGCCCACGCGCGAGATCATCGAGACCCGGCATCCAAGCCGCGCGAGATTCTCCGCGACGTTGCGGGCCACGCCGCCGAAAGTGGCGGTCACGTTGCCGGGGTTGGAGGTGGCGGCCACCGGCGGCCCCTTCAACACGCCGTGCCGATCGATGTGGGCCCCGCCGATGCAGGCGATCTTCAATCGATGGTCTTCTCCTCGACCGGGCCGAATTTCGCCAGCAGCTCGCGAATTTTGGCACCGTCGCCCACGGCGACGATCTGCACGTTGTCGTACGGCACGTACTTCTTCGCCACGCGCGCCACATCCTCGGCCGTGATGGCCATGATCTTGTCCGTGTAGGTGTCCCAGTAGTCCTCGGGCAGGCCGAACTCGCGCTGCTGCATCCAGCGCGCGAGGACCTGCACGGGATTCTCCAGGCTGAGCGCGAAGCTCGCTACCAGCGTCCGCTTAGCGCCATCGAGTTCCAGCCTGGGCACCGGCGTGTCGCGGATCTCCCTGAATTCGGCCAGCAGGTCGCGCAGCGCGGGCTCGGTGACTTCGGTGCGCACGCTCATCGACGAGCTGAAATGCGCGAGCGTTTGAGACGCGGTGAAGCTGGAGCTGACGCCGTAGGTGTAGCCCTTTTCCTCGCGGATGATGCGGAACAGGCGCGCCGCCGGGCCCGAGCCAAGCACCTGGTTCATGACCAGGCACGCGATGTAATCCGGGTTGGTGCGCTCGATGGCGCGGTTGGCCAGCGTGAGATCGGTCTGCACCGAGCCCGGCCGGGAAACCAGGTAGACCTTTTTCTCCGCGATGGGCGGATTCATGGGCAGCTTCAGCTTCTGGATGGGACCGCCCTTCCAGCCGGCGAGCGCCTTCTCCAGCCTGACCACGGCATCGCGCGGGGTGATCTCACCCGAGACGGCGGCCCATTCGCCCGAAGGAACGTAGTAGCGCTTGTAGTGTTCGATGAGATTCTCGCGCGCGATCTTGCCCAGGGATTCCCCGGTCAGGCGCGAACGGCGGGCATCTCCCGGATAAAGCACCCCCATCAGGGTTTCGTTCGAAAGCGTGGCCGGCTGGGTGCGCATCTGCTCCAGCGTGCTGCGCTGGCGCGCCTTCCAACGCTCGAACTCATCGGCAGGGAAGGTCGGGTGCAGCAGCACGTCGCTCATGATGGCGAGGGCTTCATCGAAGTGTTCGGTGAGCGCGGTGACCGTGATGGTGCCCTCTCCGCCCCCACCGCCTCCGCCGCGTCCTCCACGACCGCCGCCGGCGCCGCCACCGCCGAAGCTGACCGTGGCGCCGATATCGGCCAGGGCATCGGTAATCTGGCGCTGGGTCCGCGAGGCGGTGCCCATCATCATCATCGCCGCGGTAGCTTCGGCGACACCGGGCAATCCTTCAGGATCGCGCAGGGGCGAGGAAGGAATCGAAATCGTCAGCGACACCGTGGGCGCGCGATGGCTCTCCAGTATTAGCAGGCGGAGGCCGTTGGAAAGCCGGCGCTCCTCGGGCCTCGGCAGCTTGACCTTGAGCACTTCGTTCGAGACCGGAGCCCGATTGAGCCGCACCATCCCGCGGAACGTGGCGGCGGGCCCGGCTTCCTGCGCGAAGCCCATGCAGGCGAAGAGCAGACCCATTGCGAGTGCGCGTCTCATGTTATCGTCCTCCCCTTCCGCCGCCCTTGGGGCCGATGGCCGGCTGCGTGATGAGCACCACACGATTGGCTGTCAGCAGATCGGCCTTGGCGGCACGCTGAATATCCGCAGCGGTTACGGCCATCTGCCCTTCGGGGTCGCTGTTCACGCGCTCGGGATCATTGAACACCGCCGCCGCGTCGGCCAGGGCCTGCGCGCGGGCCAGTGCAGTGATGCGCTGTTCGGCAGCGCGGCGGAGGTTCAGCCGCACGCGCGCCAGTTCCTTGCCGGTAACCGGCTCCGAATGCAGCCGCGCGATCTCTTCGCCGATCAGCCCCTCGACCTCCTCCGGGGTCTTGCCGGGGCGCAGCGTGGCCGAGATGTGGAACATGCCGGGGCCGACGCGGCGGTCGGTGGAGGCCGAGACTTGCGTGACGAGCTCTTTCTCCTGAACCAGCTTCAAGTAGAGGCGCGAGCTGTTGGCCCGGCCTCCGCCGCGCCCTCCAAAGCCTCCGCCGCCGCCGCCGAGAATCGAGGCCGCGACCTGCAGCGCGCGGGCGTCGGGCGTGCCCGACGGCGGAACGCGGTAGGCGATATCGATGCGCGTGAGGCGTGCCAGCGGATCGCCGATGGTGGCGCGGCGCTCGCCGTTCTTGGGGGGCTCGGTGAGATCGGCCGGGGTTGGAGGCGCCTGGCGCGGGATGTTGCCGAAATACTTCTTCACCCTGGCCAGCGTGTCGGCGGTGTTGAGATCGCCCACGAGGGCCAGCACCGCGTTGTTGGGAGCGTAGTAGGTTTTGAAGAACTGCTTGACGTCGTCCAGCGTGGCCGCGTCCAGGTCTCCCATGGAGCCGATCACGGAATGGTGATAGGCGAAGTTATCGTAGACCAGCTCTTCCAGCTTTTCGGAAGTGTTGCCGTAGGCCTGGTTGTCGCCGCGCAGGCGGCGCTCCTCTTTGACGGCCTGCCGCTGGTTCTCCAGGTTCTCCGTGGTGAGGATCAGGCCGCGCATGCGGTCGGCCTCCAGGAACAGGCCGAGATCGAGCTGGTTCCTGGGCAGCACCTCGTAATAGGAGGTCCGGTCGGTGTTGGTGGTGCCGTTGGAATTGCCGCCGTTGGTGTAGATCAGGAAATCGAGCTCGCCCGGCCCGACGTTCTCCGAGCCTTTGAACATCATGTGCTCGAAGAGATGCGCGAAGCCGGTGCGGCCTTTGCGCTCGTCTTTGGAGCCGACCTTGTAAGACACGCAGATAGCATAGACCGGGGCGAAGTGATCTTCGGAGATCAGCACGCGGAGGCCGTTGTCGAGCCTGGTGTCTGTGTACTTGATCTTGGGGATTGCGGGTTGCTGGGCCGGCAGGACTGCGGCGGCCAGAACGATTAGGGCGGGTAACTTCAAAAGAGGTCTCCTGTGGGGTCTATGGTAACTTGGCGCGCTTTGCGCGCGCCGGGCGGATGAGGAAACGAACGTCCGCCCCACGAATGGGGTATATTGGTCGGAAATCGAGTCTCAGTCTCAGGAGCGGTAGGCATGAAGAAATCTCACCTTAACTACGCGCTGGTCGCCGCCGGCGTATTGGTCCTGATCTCCAGTTCCATGTCGGGCGGTCCGGCGGACGGCGTTCCCGCCGCTGCGCCGGTGAAGCCCGCCAAGGCCAACTACGAGCTCGCCGGCCGCTGGACCGGCGCGAAGGTCAGCAAGCTCATCTTCGATTCCGCTGTGAACCCGCACTGGATGGACACCGGCGACCGCTTCTGGTACGCCTTCGAAAATTCCAGCGGGCGCAAGTTTTATATCGTCGATCCGGCGAAGAAGACCAAGACCATGGTTTTCGACCCCGCCAAGCTGGCCGCCGCGCTGACCACCGCGACCGGGCTGCCTTACGACTCGCAGCACCTGCCCATCACCACCATCCGCTTCGTCAAAGCCGAGAGCTCGATCCAGTTCGAGGTGAACGTGCCGCGCGACGCCCTGATTCCGGGCGAGAAGAAGCCGCCCGCCGCGGCCGTCACCGACGCCAGTGGGCAGCAGGAGGACGACGCCGAATCGCAGGACGCCGACACGCCGCAGCAGCAGTTCGGCGGACGCGGGGGCGGCAACTACGGCGCGCCGCCCGGACGCAATCAGAAGCAGCTTGTATTCGAGTACGAGCTGGCGGCCAACAAGCTGACGCTGCTCGACGATCCGCCGAAACGCAAGCCCACGTGGGCGTCGATCTCGCCGGACGACAAGACCATCCTGTTCGTGCGCAATCACAACCTGTACATGATGGACCCGGAGAACTACGCCAAGGCCCTGAAGAACGCGAACGACACGTCGATTCAGGAGACGCAGCTCACCACCGACGGCGTGGAAGACTTCGGATACGGCGGCCGCGGCGGGCTCGGTGGGGAGCAGGAACAGCAGCAACAACAGCAGCAGGAGCAGAACCAGGAAGGCCAGCAGCAGGACGCTACGCGGCAGCGCCAGGCGGTGGGCAATGTCGCCTGGTCGCGCGATTCGAAGAAATTCGCGCTGATTCGGCGAGACTCGCGCAAGATTCCCAAGCTGTGGGTGATCAATGCGCTGGCCAATCCGCGCCCGACGCTGGAGACTTATGCTTATGCCATGCCCGGCGAAGCGAACACTCCGCAGTCGCAACTGGAGATCTTCGACGTCGCGGCCAGATCGCGCCTGCTGGCCAAGGCCGACGCGTTCAAAGACCAGACCATGCAGGTGGAGATGGATCGCCCGCCGGCGCGCCAGCGCGAGCATGAGAAGACGGAGTCGCTGTGGGCGGGGCCGGGCAGCGACAAGATCTATTTCCAACGCCTCAGCCGCGACTTAAAACGTCTCGATATCTGCGTGGCGGACACCACCAGCGGCGAAGTGAAGCCGTTGATCCAGGAGCGCATGAACGTCTACATCGAGACCAAGCCGCTCAAGGTGATTAACAACGGCAGCGAGCTGGTCTTCTGGAGCGAGCGCGAAGGCTGGGGCCACTACTATCTCTACGGCGCCGACGGCACGTTCAAAAACCGCATCACGGCGGGGGAGTTCGTGGCCGAGGATATTTCTTATGTCGACGAAAAGTCGCGCGAGGTATTTCTCACCGCCGACGGACGAGAAGACGGCGAGGACCCCTACTACATTCACTTCTACAGCGCGAAGCTCGACGGCAGCGGCATGAAGGTGCTGGATGCGGGAGACACCTCGCACGCGGTCAACATGAGCGACTCGGGGCATTACTTCGTGGACACGTTCTCGCGTGTGAATACCGCGCCGAAGTCCGTGCTTTACGATAACGCGGGCGCGATGACCATGCCGCTGGAGAGCGTCGACATGGGCCCGCTGATGGCCGCCGGCTTCAAATTCCCCGAGCCCTTCAAGGTGAAAGCCGACGACGGCATCACCGACCTGTACGGCGTGATGTACAAGCCGTTCGATTTCGACCCGGCAAAGAAATATCCGATCATCGCTTACGTCTATCCCGGTCCGCAGACCGAGAGCGTGAACAAGACGTTCACGGTGAAGAGCCAGACCGGCCAGGCCAACAACCAGATGTTCATGGCGAATTTCGGGTTCATCATGATCGAAATCGGCAATCGCGGCGGCAATCCGCACCGCTCCAAGTGGTATCACACCTACGGCTACGGCAACCTGCGCGACTACGGACTGGCCGATAAGAAGGCGGCTATCGAACAACTCGCCGAGCGCTATCCGTGGATTGACATCGACCGCGTGGGCATCTGGGGCCACTCCGGCGGCGGATTTATGACCGCCGCGGCGCTGCTGATCTATCCCGACTTCTTCAAGGTCGGCTGGAGCGAGAGCGGCAATCACGAGAACAACATCTACAACAACACCTGGAGCGAGAAGCACCACGGCGTGAAGGAAGTGACGGACAAGGACGGCAAGGTCACGTTCGAGTATTCCATCGACAAGAACAGCGAGATCGCCAAGAATCTCAAAGGGCACCTGATGCTCATTACCGGCGATATCGACAACAACGTGCATCCGAGCAATACGTACCGGCTGGCCGACGCATTAATCAAGGCCAACAAGCGGTTCGACATGATGGTGCTGCCGGGCCAGCGCCACGGCTACACCAACGACGGCGAATACGTCACCTGGCTGCGCGCGGATTATTTTGCCAAACACCTGCTCGGAGACTACGATCAGAGCATCGATATTTCGGAGATCAATCGCGACCGGCAGCAGGCGGAGCGAGCCCAGCAGCAGGGGACTACGGGGCGCGGCGGCACACAGAACCAGCAGAACGGGCGCGGGGGACGGCGCGGGAATTAAGACAGCGCGATCGAGCTGGCGCCGCGATGTGCGGGCGCAGGGGATCGCGATAGTCCAACTGTTCTACAAGCAACGATACACGCGGAACTTGCGGATTTCCAGGCGGCTGAAGGTCGTCCGGAATGCGAACCATCCGCGCTTATACGCTGCCGGGTCGTGGAAATCGAAGACGATTTTTCCGTCGCAGGAATACTGAATGCGGCTGCCATCGGCCACCAGGCGGATCTTGACGGGGGTATTCGCGTGCAGCAGGGGCGCTTTCAAATCGTGCTCGGGCAGCAGCGGGCGGAGCACGGGATCGCCGATGTAGCGCCGGAACCGTGTGGTCGTATTGCCGTTCCCGCCCTGTCCCACGTAGTAGCCGCGCAGCGTGTTGTAATCGGCGAACGCTCCCGACCGCCGAACACGCGCATCGCTCGCCATCCAGAAGCAGTTCAAGTCGCTAACGCGGTCGTTGGGGCCGCCGCCGCTCATCATGGTGGCTTCGTATTCGATGATTACCGGACCACGCAGTTCGCGCCGGAGCCAAACCGTGCAGCCGGCCGGCACGTCCATTGATAATATGCCGCCCTTTGCTTCCACCACGCCGGGCTTTTCGAGTTCGACCCGCCAGTTCGCGAGTCCATGGGTGAAATCGTCGGAGAACAGCAGCTTGCCCGCCTGCGGAGTGTCGCTCGCGGCAGCCGCCAACAGAGTCGCGAACACAGGCAAAACGCGGCTCTTGCGGGACATTTTCGCTATCATCATAGCAGCAGGTTCAGCCATGAAATACGTGTTTCGACGATGCGCGGTCCTGTTCATCGTGGTGTGCCTGGCCGCTCCGGCGGTGCCTCAGCGAGGCGGGGCGGGCCGCAGGGGAGGGTCCGACGAAGAAGACGTCACCTTACCTAACGGCAAGTCGCAGCGCGACGAGATCCTGAAAGCCGAGTACCAGCAGAACCTCAAGGACGCGGCGGACCTGATCGACCTGGCGCAACAATTGAAACTCGACCTGGAGAAGAACGACCGCTATGTCGTCTCCATGGGCACTATTAAGAAGACGGATGACATCGAAAAGCTGGTCAAACGGATTCGCGGGCGTCTGCGTCATTAGCCTGTTTGTGGGCGCCGCGGCTGCGCAGCAGAAGGCGCCCGCCATCGCGCTGATCGACGCGGCCGACGCCGTCCAGTGGCAGAGCTGGACGCGGGAATTGGGCTGGCAGGTGATCGCGGCCGAGTCCGAGCCAAATGCCAACGTCGACCAGCGGGTGCTGGCGCTTGCCGCAAAGGTCGATGCGGCGATCAAGGGCGGCTCCGTGGACCCCGGGCGGGTCTATCTCGCCGGGCGCGGCGATGCCGCGGCGCTGGTGTTCTACACCGTCGCGCGCCTGCCGGATTTGTGGGCTGCCGCGGTGGCGCTGGGCGGGTCGGCCAAACCCGCCATCGATACCAATCGCATCTTCGCGGCCAACTTCACGAATGTTCCGGTGCTCTGGATCAGCGGAGACGACGGCAAGCCGATCGCCGACAAGCTCATCGCCGCCAGGATCAATCTCGACTGGCGGCCGGCATCGAACGCCAACACCGCGACCGTTTTCCAGTGGCTGGCGGAACACAAGCGCGACGAATTCCCGGCGTCCATCGATTGCGAAACGCTGTCTCCGCAGTTCGCGCACTGCTACTGGATCCAGATGACCAAGTTCGATGCCGCCGAGCGCAACGACGTTCTGCCCTCGACGCGCATTCCCGGCGGTAACGGCGCGGCGCTCGACCTGGGCGGCTTCGGATGGAAACTGGACGATCCCGGCCCCGGCATCCTCGTGTCTTTCCTGCCCGAGAAGTACAACGGCCTGCTCAAAACGGGCGACCGGATTGTTGCGCTCGACGGCAAGCCAATCGCCGATGCCAGGCAATACCAGGAAATCCTGGACAAGGTCACCGACGAGGGGCACACCGTGGCCATGGTGCAGCGCGGCAAAGAACGGTTTCGTATCGAAACGCGCTTCACCTTACCGCGGCGCGATGCCGGAGTGACCGCGCGTGTTCAGGCCGAATATCAGCCCGCGGAGAAGACCATCCAGATCATCAGCCGCACCCTGACCGCGATGCGCGTGACCGTGCCGCCGCAGTGGGCGCCCGGATCGCTCGTGTGGAATGGCCTCACCCTTGAAGAACTGAAAGAACCGGGCTGCTGGGACCTATCCATGGAGAAGGACATCCTGCACGCGGAGAAGTGTAAGTGACGCGCCGGACCTTCCTGGCGGCTCCCGTGGCCGCCGCCGCTGCCTCCGCGCAATCCGGCAACGACGCCCTGCGATTCCTCATCTCCGACGCCGACCTGATCTACGACAAGCCGGCGCCGCGCAGCGAGGAAGGCATGCCGATCGGCAACGGACGGATGGGAACCCTGGTCTGGACCACTCCGCAATCCGTGCGCATGCAGATCAACCGTGTCGACGTCTACGCCAACAACAGCTACACGAACAGCTTCTTCGAGCGCCACAACGATTATTGCGGCGGCTGCGGATTCGTCGAAATCGAATTCGGGCGCGATATTTTTCCCGATTCGGCTTTTGTACAGTCCCTTTCGGTCTATGACGGACTGCTGAAGGCGAACAGCGTCGAGGCGGTCGCGTGGCCGGAGCAGGACGTGATCGCTATTCACACGCAGACGCCTGCATCGGTCAACCTGCGCATGCTGCGCGTCGAAAACAAGTACTACGGCGGCCAACTTGAAAACATGGTGCGCGACCACGTGGTCACGGTGCAGACGCGCAGCCATGCGGCGGCCTCCCGGCTGGAGATCCGCGGCGACTGTATCGTGCTCACCCAGGAATTTCGCGAAGGCGATTACTGCTGCAAATCGGCCGTGGCCATCGGCGAGGGCAAACCGCGAATTCCGAACGAGACCGAGATCCGGCTGGAGGCGCCGCCCGGACTGCTGCTAATCGCGAGCGCGGCGACCTTCGATCCGAAAGAGGACGTGGCGGCAGCGGCCCTGCGACAGCTCGAAGCCGCGGCCACGAAGGGCTATTGGAAGCTCCGCGACGAGACGGCCGCGTGGTGGCACGCTTTCTGGGAGCGCGGCTGGATCTCGCTAAAGAGCGATGACGGCGTGGCGCGCAACGTGTCGCGGAATTACCACTATTTCCTGTACCTGATGGCCGCCACCTCGCGCGGCAAGTTCCCGCCCAAGTTCAACGGCATGCTCTGGAACACCGGCGGGGATCTGCGCACCTGGGGCGCGCAGCACTGGTACGCCAACACGAGCTGCTATTACGAGGCGATCTTCGCGTCGAACCGGATGGAACTGCTCGACCCGTTGTTCGATATGTATAGCGGCATGTACGAAGCCAGCGCCACGGCGGCGCGCCAGCAGTGGGGCAGCCACGGGATCTACATCGCCGAGACCTCGTATTTCAATGGACTGGAGAAGCTGCCGGACGATATCGCGGCGGAAATGCAGGATCTCTACCTGCTGCGCAAGCCCTGGGAGCAGCGTTCGGAGCGGTTCAAGGAATTCGCATCGACCAAGCATCCGCACTCCAGCCGCTGGAACTGGATCCAGAGCGGCGAATGGAAGAACGGGCGCTGGGTCACGGCCGACCGGGGCTATGGGCCATACGGCGCGGTGAACCACATCTTCGGCTCCACTGCCAAGATCGCTTATTATTACTGGCGCCGCTACGAGTTCACCCTGGATCGCGAATGGCTGCGCACGCGCGCTTACCCGATGCTGAAGGGCGCGGCCGAGTTCTACCGCAATTACCCCAACTTGAAGCGCGGCGACGACGGCAAGTGGCACATCCACTCCACCAACAGCAACGAGAGCGTCTATGGCGCGCGCGATACCGACGAAGACATCTCGGCGATGCACGGCGTGACGGCAGTGGCGCTGCGCGCGGCGCAGATTCTGGATGTGGATCGGGACCTGCAGGCGAAGTGGCGCGAGTTCCTGGAAAACCTCGCGCCACTGCCCACCAGCGACGATCCCGATGCGCTGAAACCCGACGGATACCCGGGCCCGCGCGTGTTCGTGCGCGGCCGCAAGCCGGTAATCAAACCGGGCGGGTTCACGCCGGACTCCAACAGCCTGCCGATGTTTTTGTTCGACCTGGCGAACGACCAGGTGGCGATGGCCACGTTCAACGCGTCGTTGCGCAACGGCGTCGGGCCGCAGACCAACGTTTCGGTACTTTCCAAGATGGCGATCGCCGCCGCGCAGCTCCGCCGGGCCGATGCGGTGCGCTACATGATCCCGGCCCAGATCGAGGCGCGGGTGCCCGAGCGCAGCACGGCATACAAAGGCGGCGCGGTGCTGGCCAATCGGATGACGCTGCGCGAGGGCCCGCAAGCCCTCGACGCGCAGCGCCTGGGACGCGCGGCGGAAGCGCTGCACCTGGCACTGCTGCGGAGCAATCCGCCGGGACCGGGCGAAGATCCGGTGATGGAGCCGTTGGCCGCCTGCCCGAAGGAGTGGACCGCGCGGTTCAAGCTGCTGGCGCGCGGCGGGTTCGCGGTCACGGGATCGCCGGATGCGATCGAGATCGAGGCAACCGTGGACGGCGAGTGCCGCCTGAAGAATCCGTGGACGGGGCAGTTGCAGCGGTTCGCCATGCGCCGCGGAGAGAAGCGAACCGTAAGGAGAGCCTGATGGAGCGTTGCGGATGGGCCCAGGGCGAGTTGTACGAGCAGTATCACGACAGCGAATGGGGAGTGCCGGTACACGACGACCTCCTGCTCTTCGAATTCCTCGTGCTGGAGGGCGCTCAAGCCGGGCTGAGCTGGTCGACGATACTCAACAAGCGCGAGAACTACCGCAAGGCGTTCGGCGGTTTCGATCCGCGCAAAGTGGCGCGGTACGACGAGCGCAAGATCGCGGCGCTGCTGGAAAACCCGGGCATCGTGCGCAACCGGCTGAAGGTGCGGGCGGCGGTCACCAACGCCAAGGCGTTCCTGGCCGTGCAGAGGGAGTTCGGGTCGTTCGACACGTACATGTGGAGTTTTGTCGGCGGCAAACCGATTCAGAATCGCTGGCAGACGCTGAAGGACGTGCCGCCGCGGACCGAAGTCTCGGACGCGATGAGCAAAGATCTGATCAAGCGCGGCTTCACGTTCGTCGGCTCGACCATCTGTTACGCGCACATGCAGGCCGTAGGGATGGTGAACGATCACCTGGTGACCTGCTTTCGCCACAAGGAACTGCGATGAAGCATCACGAAATCGCGCGCAAGCTGCGTCGAGCGCCCAAGAGCCTCACGCGCGACGAGGCCTTCCGCAAGGCGATCCAATCGATTCCAAAGGGCAAGGTCGCGACTTATGGCCAGGTGGCGGCCGCGGCGGGATATCCGTTGTATCACCGCCACGTGGCGCAGCTGTTGCAGCGCTCGGGCGGCACTCTGCCGTGGCAGCGAGTGGTGGGCGCCGGTGGGCAGATCAAGTTGAAGTACGAATCCGGGCTGGAGCAGCGAACGCGGCTGGAGATGGAAGGCGTAAGGTTCCGGGGCAAGCGGGTGGATATGGCCGAGCACCAGCACCGCTTCCGCACGTGGGAATTCCTGTAGCGCCTGGACGGACGCACCCTTATGGTCGCGGCTGCGAAGCCAAGACCTAGGCGCGGGCGCGGCGCTGGCGAATGACTTCCAGGAAGGTCGGCATGAGCGAAAGGAAGATGATCAACAGGACCACCGCATCGAAATTCCTGCGGACAATCGGGACCTTGCCCAACTGGTAGCCGAGCATGGTCATACAGAAAATCCAGCCGATGCCGCCACAGACGCTGAAGGGCAGAAACCGCAGGTAGGGCATCTTGCCGACCCCGGCGATGAAGGCGGCAAACGTCCGGACAATGGGGACGAAGCGGGCGAAGATGATGGTCTTGCCGCCGTACCTTTCGTAGAATGCGTGCGTGCGGGTCACGTACTCCTGTTTGAAGAGGCGCGAATCGGGACGGCTGAAGATGCGCGGGCCCGTCTGGCGGCCCAGCAGATATCCGGTGGAATCGCCCAGCATCGCCGCCAGCATCAGGACTACGTTGACGGTGAGGAGGTCCAACTGGCCGGCACCGCAAACCACGCCGACGGTAAACAGCAGGGAATCGCCCGGCAGGAAGAAACCGACCAGCAGTCCCGTTTCCGAGAAGACGACAGCGAACAGCGCCGCGTACCCGTACCAGCCGGTGAGGATGGTACTGAGCAGATGGATCAGCTTATCCGGGTCTTTGAGGGACGCCAGAAACTCGAGAATGGCGTGAATCATTCGGCTAACCGGCGCGGTAGCTGGCCAGCAGCCGATCGATGACCTGCTGATGGATCTTGATCTTGCCCTGCCTGATCAACGCATCCTTGATGCCGGCTTCGAAAAGCATGTTGCGGTCGCGCGCGCGCTGGCTTTTGATTTCGTCGCGAATCGCGGCGCGCTGAGCGGGAAGCTGAGACATGTCGGGCGCCACGTGCGAGACGACCTTGCACACGATGGTAGCGCGGTCGGGAGTCGTGACCGGTCCGAGGATAGAGCCGTCGGGACGGCCGAAACCTTCGGATATGTAGCTGGCCGAGCCGAGGCCGTCGATATTGCCGGCGCGGTCGACGTCGGGCGAGGTCTTCACTTCCAGGCCCATCGCCTTGGCTGCTTTGGCGAGATCGCCGCCCATGGATCTGGCCTTCTCGATCAATTCATCGGCGTGCTTGCGCAGGACGCCTTCGGAGCGGCGCTGCACGATCGCATCGCGGATCTGGTTCTGCACGTCTTCGAGCTTGGCGGGGTGCGGCGGGGTCACGTCGCTGACCATGGCAATCACGACCTTGGTGCCGACGCTGACGGGCTGGGAGATTTCGCCCTTCTTGAGGGTGGAGACTGCCTGATCGAAATCCGCGCTGGGGCCGACATCCGGGACGGTGGAGCCTGGGCCATAGCCATCGAAGTGCTGGACCTGCATGTTGAAATCGGCGGCAACCTTTTCCGGGTGCGAGGGGTCCTTCTGCCATGCCTGCTGCGCCTTGTCGGACGCTGCCTGCATGAGGTCGTTCACGCGCTGCTTCTTCCACTGCGCGGCCAGTTCGGATTTCACTTCGGCGAAACTGCGGATACCGGCATCCTGGTGGGCCAGGGTTTGCACGATGTGGTAGCCGTACACCGTCTTCACCAGCTCGGTCTGGCCGGGCTTGAGGCTGAAAATGGCCTTGTCGAATTCGGGAACCATCTGGCCGTGGGTGATCCAATCGCCAAGATCGCCGCCATTGGCGGCTGAACCGCCGGTACCGCCGGCGTTGTCCTCGGAATTCTCCTTGGCCAGCTTGGCGAAATCGGCGCCGCCCTGGATCTGCTTCAGCAGGGATTCGGCCTTGGCCTTGATGGCCGGCTCTTCGCTGGCGGGCTTGCCTTGCGTCTTGAGCAGGATGTGGCGGGCCTTGACGCGCTCGGGCGTGCGGAACGCGTCCTGGTTCTGGGTGTAAATCTTCTGCAACTCGGCGTCGGTCGGGTTCAGGCTGGCTTCGAGCTTGGCCTGGTCGGCCACGAGCAAGGTGAGGTTCCGCTTCTCCGGCACCTGGTACATGGACGCGTTGGCCTTGAGGTAGTCCTGGACTTCCTGTTGGGTGGGCTGGAGCTCGTTTTTGAATTTATCGGCCGTCAGTTTGACGTATTCGACGCGAATTTTTTCGTTCTTTTTGCGGAACTGCGCCTCGATCTCCGCGGGCGTGACGATGGTGCCTTCTATGGCAATATTGCGAAGGCGGGTCACCAGAACCTGGCGGCGGAGGTCGCTTTCGAACTGCTCGATAGAGACATTGTCCTGGGCGAGCATGGCGGCGTAGGCTTCCTTGCCTACGAACTGGCCGTTCTGGAACAGGCCGGGCGCGATCTGGCGGATGGTATCGGCGACGTCGGCGTCGCTGACCTGGAAGCCGAGACGCTGCGCTTCGTAGGACAGAGCGCGTTCGGTGACCATCTGGTCGATCATCTGCGGCACGTAGTTGGGCAGGATCTCCGCGGGCAACTGCCGGCTGCGGACGGTATTCTGGACCAGGCGCTGGACCTCGGGGAGAGTGATTGTGTCCTTGCCGATTTCGGCAATCACGATGTCCGAGGCGGACGAGCCGGTGTTGTAGCTCGGGATGAGGTAGGTCAGCATGGACAGCCCGACCAAGAGCAGCATGGCACCGAGGAGGATGCGCACGGCTTTGTCACGGCTGCGAAACAGATCAAACATGTAGTGAGAACTCCTGTAAACAAAAGGGGAAATTTCAGTATAGCGAATTCTATTTGAGGCCGGATTCTGGCCTGGCCGGGACTAGCGGTTCACCTTCGCTTGACCCCCGGCGTTCGTCCTTCAGGCTGTCCGAACTGAAACACGGGTACCGGCGGACGGCTGCCCAGACCGCACTCGGCGTGGACGGCTTTGACTGCTTTTTCGAGGCCATCGCGGCGGACCACCACGGCGATGGTAAGCTCGCTCGATCCCTGGGCGATGGCGATGATGTTCACCTGGACGCGGGAGATGGCGGTGAAGATGCGACCGGCGAGTCCGGGTTTGCCCTGCATGCCTTCGCCGACCGCGGCGAGGAGCCCCACATTGCGGTCCACCTCAACCGGCTGCATGTAGCCATGGGCGAGCTCGAGTGCGAGGGCTGATTCCAGCGCCTGCACGGAGCGGTCGAGCTCGTCTTCGCGGACCAGGAAACAGAAGCTCTGGCGGTAGCTGGAACTGGATACGAGGAGCACTTCGACGTCGGCGCGGGCGATCGCGTCGAGCGCGCGGGCCATGACTTGCGTGCCGTTGATTTCGGCGCTGGCGGGTTCGAGCGAGACGAGGGCGACATTGCGCATAGAGGCAACGGCGCGCGTGCCCTGAGCCACGGCCATGCGGGGCACGATGCGGGTACCGGGCTTTTCGGGAGCGAAGCTGTTCTTGCTCCAGACGGGGATTTTCCGCTCCACCAGGGGAGCAAGCGTGCGGGGGTGGAGCACTTTGGCGCCATTGTAGGCCAGCTCAGCGGCTTCGGCGTAGGTGATCTCTTCCAGGACCACGGCGTCAGGGACGAGGCGCGGGTCGGCGCTCATGATGCCGTCGACGTCGGTCCATATCCAGAGCTCGGAGGCGTCGAGGGCGGCGGAGAGAATGGAGGCCGAGAAGTCGCTGCCGCCGCGGCCGAGGGTGGTGGGGCGACCGTCGGCGGTGGCGCCGTTGAAGCCGGTGACTACGGGAAGCAGGCCCTTTTCGAGCAAGGGCCGGATCACCGCCTCGGCTTTGACCCGGGTCGGATCCATGAGGGGAGAGGCGTTGCCGAAGACGGCGTCGGTGACCACCACGTCGCGCGCGTTGACTGCGGTGGAGGGAGTGCCAGCAGTGCGCAGGTATTCGCTGACCAGGATTACGCTCAACCATTCGCCGGTGGCCACGGCTTCATCGACGCTGCGCGGCGGGCGCTCGCCGAGCAGGGCCATGCCGCTGGCGATGCGCTCGAATTCGTCGATGACGTCGTGCAGCTTGGCCAGGACGGGACCCTGATCGGCCGGCGGCAGCAGCTCGCGGCAGGCCTCTTCGTGGCGGGTGCGCAGCAGCGCGAGGTCGGCTTCGAGGCCGGCGCGATCGCCCGCCTCGGCGTGACGCATGGTATCCAGCAGCAGGTCGGTGACCTTGCTCATGGCCGAGACAACGATAGCCACGGGCCGTTTTTTCTTCTCTTCCGCGGCAATGCCTGCCGCCACTCGCATCCGTTCGGCGCTGCCCACGCTGGTGCCGCCGAACTTCATCACTAGCAGATCCTTCAACTGAAATCCCTTCCGTTGGTGACGCGCTTGCGCACGATTTTGAGAATCTCTTCCTCGACTTCACTGATGCCGAGCGAGGTGGAGTCCAGGTAAACGGCGTCGGGCGCCTGGGCCAGCGGAGCGTCGGAGCGTGTGCTGTCGCGCTGGTCGCGCTCGCGCATCTGCGCGGCGAGCTGGCCTTGACTGAGCGTCTCGCCCTTGGCCTGGCCTTCGGCGAAGCGGCGGCGCACGCGTTCGTCCGGGCTGGCGTCGAGAAAAATCTTGACCTCGGCATCGGGAAAGACGACGGTGCCGATGTCGCGGCCTTCCATGACCACGCTGGCGCGCCGGCCGATCTCGCGCTGCTTGGCGACCATGGCGCGCCGCACGCCGGGAATGACAGCGACCTTCGACGCGCCGTTGGCGACCTCGGGGGTGCGGATCGCCTCGGTAACGTCTTCTTCGTTGAGGGAGATGCGGCCGGGAGAAAGGTCGATTTGGGCGGCGATGGCAAGCTGCTCCATGCGGTGCATGTCTGCCATATCCACGCCCTGCCGCAGTCCCCAGAGGGCCACGGCGCGGTACATGGCGCCGGTATCGATGTAGGTAAACCCGAGGCGTTCGGCAAGGCGTTTGGCGATGGTGCTTTTGCCGGCGCCGGCGGGCCCGTCGATGGCAACCACGATGCGCTTGGGATTGGTATCGGCCAACACTCAGGATAACGCGAGGCGGCGGTCCCACTCGCAGGAGGCCGACGAAGAGGAAGAAACGCTCTTGAAGAGCGCTCAGAACTGCGCGGAACATTGGTCAGTCTTTCGCCTGGATCAATGCCTGGAGCGTGCGCTCGGCGGTCGCGCGCCAGGTGAATTGCGAGGCACGCCGAGGACCGGCGTTCGCGAGGCGGGTGCGCAGGCCGGCGTCGGAAACGAGGCGCTCCATGGCCGCGGCGATTGCGCCCGGATCATCGGGATCGAACTGCAAGGCCGCATCTGCCGCGATGCCGGACAGCGGCTCGATGGACGAACACGCGGTGGGGACACCGGCGGCCATGGCCTCCAGCACCGGCAGTCCGAAGCCCTCGAACCGGCTGGGGTAGACGAACGCGCAGGCGCGCGCGTAGAGGTGGTGGAGGTCTTTGTTCGGGATCCAGCCGGGGAATTCCACGCTGTCATTGAGGCCGAGATTTTCGCGGAGGGCCAGCAATTCGCTAGTGAAAAAGCCATGGATGCCGCAAACGATCAGGCGAAACCCGGGATGCTCCTCGCGGAACCCGGCGAAGGCGCGCAGGAGACCGTCGAGGTTCTTGTGCGGATGAAGGGTGCTCACCGCCAGCAGGAATGGCTCTGGATTGCGCCGCTGTGCGATATCGAAAAAGTCCGCCGCGACACCGAGGGGTACCACCCGGAGGCGGGCGTCCGGCAGACGGTACCAGTGCCGGAGATCGGCGGCGGTGGCTTCGGAATCGGCCAGGACGAGCCGGGAAAGGTGCGCGCTCCAATAGAGAAAAAAGTTCCAGACGGGCAGGTCGAACCACCGGAAGTATTCGGGGTGGCGCTTGTGCTGGAGATCATGAAACACGGTGACCTGCGGGCAGCCGCAGAGGAGCGGCGCGGTGAAACCGGGGTTGAGCATGACCTCTACGTGCGTGCGGGCGGCGGCGAGCGGCAGGACGGCCTGCTCCCAGAGGATGCGGGCGGGCCGGAACACGGCGTGGACGGCTTGCGGAACGTGTTGGAAATTCGCCTGCCGTGGAACCAACCCCGCGCCGGTCTCGCGGTTGGTGAAAACCAGGTAATGGTTCGCGGCGTCGATCTCTGCGAGGGCATTCAGCAACGCACGAAGGTAGGTTTCGGTACCGCCCACTGCACCTGGAATGAGATAGAGGGCGTTGACACCGATCCGCACCTTAGCGGCCGCCCATTCTCGCAGCAGTGGCGAGGCACTCGCGCGCCGGCTGGAACCTGGAATCCAGCTCGAGTGCGTGCCGGCACTCCGGGATTGCCGCGGCGGGATCGTTATTGGCCAGATGCACCAGACCCTTGTAAGCGAACGTCGCAGGGAAGGCAGGGTCGAGCTTCTCGGCGGTAGCGAAGGCGTCCATGGCTTCTTTCCAGCGCCGCTGGTCCGCGTAGACTTTTCCGATCTGTGTGTAGATATGGGCGGTCGGGCCCAGCGCGGCGGCCTGGCGCAGTTTCTCCAGGGCCTTTTCGGGCTGGTGCAAGCCGTCGTAGGCCAGACCCCAGTCGAGCAGCAGTTGGACGTCGGGCTTGTCGAGCGAGGCTGCCTTCTCGAACTCGGCCACGGAGCGGTCGAATCTTCCCTGGTCGTAGTAGGCCATTGCCAGTTGGAAATGCGGGCGGCTTCGGCCGGGCGACTTACTCACGGTATCTTCCCAAAGGGCGACCGCATCGCTCCAGAGCACGGCTCGCGCATGGGTTAGCGCCGCCATGAAGACCAGGATACCGGCGCACAGCGCAGCCACGGTCTTGCGGTCCGCTTTCCATCGGCCGAGGAAGTCGATGGCGACCAGGATGAGGCCGAGCATGGGAAGGTACATGCGGCGGTCGGCGATGGGGTCCTTGATGGGCAGGACACTCGAGGTGGGCAGGAGCAGAACCAGGAACAGGAACCAGCCGTACGACGCCAGGCGAAATCGCGTGCGATAGCGCCAGGCGGCCACCGAGATTGTCACGAGAACCGCCAGGCCGAAGATCGCGCCGCGGTCCAGGATGGTGCGGGAGATGGGAAACTCCCAATCCAGGTTGAGGTTGAGCGGCAATACGAAGTTGGCGAGGTAAACGAAAAGCACCCGGAACTGAGTAAACAGGTATTGGTACCAGGTGAAATCCTTCATGCCGAATCCGGCGGTGCTGTTGGTGCCGATGCCGAGGATCATCTTCCAGAAGAGCGCCACGCCGGCCAGTCCTCCGGCAGCCATCAGGGCGTAGAGTTTCCAATTGCGGAAGATGCCGCGCAGCGAGAATCCCGGGTTCCACCAGTAATCGGTCAGGAGCAGAACCAGTGGCACCACCACGGCCTGCTCCTTGGAGAGGAGCGCGGCGCCGAACGTCACAAGTACGATGCCCACCTCGGTCCAGGAGATAGCGGCCGATTTTCGGTAGAGGAACACGGCGATAGAGGCGGCGGCGAACATGCCGCTGAGCGCCTCCGAGCGGCCGGCGACGTAGGCCACCGATTCGGTTTGAAGCGGGTGCAAAAGAAACAGAGCGGCACCGAACGCGGCCATCCACGTTCGCAGGCGGGGATCGGAGCCCGCCCATTCCATGAGCCGGCGGATCACCAGAAATACCAGCATCGCCGCGATCGAGTGGATCAGGAGGTTGACCGCGTGATACGAGAACGTGTCCTGATTCGAGAGCTGAACGTTCATCCAGTACGTAAACATCAGGACGGGACGCACCGGACCGATCCAGGCGCGCAGGGGCTCGGCTGCCTCGGGACGAGCGAACATCTGGTTGGTGTCGTCGAACAGAAAACCGGTGTGCATCACCGGCGAATACGCCCAGAGCAGAACGAGGGCGGGGATCGCGGCGGCGGCCAGGTACGGAAGCCAGTCCGGCCGCTGGGCGGCAGCCTGCCGGGCGCGCGGAGCGGCCGATTTCGACTCTCTGGTTGCGGTCGGCCGTTTACTCATTCTTCTTCAAGCCTTCGAGATGATATTCCAGGATCGCCAGGCGCTGCGCGAGGGCGATATTGTCGTCGCGCAAATGGGAGATGATGACCGAGAAACGAAAGAACATGAGCAGGAATACGGCGCCGATGAAGAGAAACAGCGTGAGCGGGGTATCCGGCAGTCCGCTCCAGCGGCGCACGGCTTCCAGCGCTTGATAATTGCGCGAAAGCACCAGCATCGCGACCGCGGCCAGCAGCCAGCTCACGGAGTACTCGACGCGGATATGCGCGCGCCGCACGCTAGCCAGTACCGCAAGCAGCAGCAGGATGCTGAGCCAGGTAGTGACGTTCAATAAATGCTCCATACCTATCCTCCCGAAGCCGGACCGCTTTTGGGCGCGCGATGCAGGCGGCGCTCGAACTTGAGCACATTCACAAAGACTCCCAGCAGCACGTGAAAGATGTAATACATCGATTTCAGCGGCGTGATGGAAGACCGGCCGGTGGTGCGGGGCCGGAACTTGCAGGGCAATTCCTCGAAGCGAAAGCGGCGGCGCTGGAGCACGACCAGCGCCTCGATCTCGGGGTATTCGAGCGGGAAACTGCGGGTGAACACTTCCAGCGCGCGCCGGTTCACACCCACGAATCCGCTGGTAGGATCGAACACTGACTTGCCGAGAATCGGACGGAGCACCAGGCGAAAAAAGCGAATTCCGAGGGAGCGGACGGCGCCGGTGCGCGAGCCATTGTTGGCGATGAAGCGCGAGCCGATCACCATCTCGCAGCCGGATTCCTGCAGCCGGTCGAGGATGCGTGGGATGTCGGCGGCGTCGTGCTGGCCGTCGCCGTCCACGCGGATGACGTAGTCGTAGCCGAGTTCGTAGGCCAGTTTGTAGCCGGCTTGCACGCATCCGCCGAGGCCCAGGTGGTGGGGCAAAGGCAGTACCTCGGCGCCGGCCGCGCGGGCGGCGGCAATCGTGCCGTCTATCGAGCAATCATCGATAACCAACACACCGACGGCAGGCATGGAGCGGTGAATCTCGCGGACCACGTCCGCAATCGCGGCCTCTTCGTTGTAGGCCGGCACGATCACCAGTAGCGACCCGGGAGCGGCGGCGCGCATCACAGTTCCGCTACCTTTCTGGCGCTGATGGCGTGACTGCGGACCAGATGGCGGAACACGGCCGGGGTAATCCTGGCGCGGGCGCGAATTTCGCGCCGCTGCCGCCACAGGCTCGCCAGATTGGCCAATAGCGCGCCGTGGGCCCGGACGATGTACCAGAGCATTCTGGGGCCCGCGTGGCCTTCGGCGCGAAAACGCGCGGCGCTGCCTCGGCCCTGCAACAGGAAGCGCGCGTGCCAGAAGTAGCGGGCGACGGAAACCAGCGGCGCAAGAGCCAGCATGGACGCAGGAAAATTTTTGGCCGCCAGAAACAGGCGGTTGCGCTCCACGAAAAAGGCTTTGACCGGCGAAGCGCGCCCGGCCGAATGCGAGTAGTGATGCTCGACTACCGCGGCGGGAGCGTACAGGCACCTCCATCCCCGCCAGCGCGCCCGCAACCCGAGATCGGTATCCTCGCAGTAGAGAAAAAACGCAGGGTCGAATCCGCCGATCTCGTCCAACATCGCACGGCGGTAGAGCGCGGCGCTGCCGCTGGGCAGAAGCACTTCCTCGGCAACGGGAAAGTCATCGGGGCGGCGGTTGTGCCCGCGCTGTTTGCTGGAGCCGTCGCGCGCGATCAGCATCCCCGCGGAATCGAGGCGCTCCTCGCCGAAGAGGCGGACCTGGGAGGCGCACATGCCGGCCTCGGGGCAGGCATCCAACGCCCCCACGAGCGAGGCCAGCCAGGAGGGATTCGCGACTGCGTCGTCGTTCAGCGTCGCCACGTACGTGGAGCGCGAGGCCTCCATGCCCTGGTTGATCGCCGCGCCGAATCCGACATTGCGCGGGTTCTCGATGACGCGCGCTCCCGGCGCGACGGCGTTCGTCCGGACCAGGCCCTTTCCGCTATTGTCTACGATGACCACCTCGAAATCCCGACAGGTTTGCCGCGAGAGGGACTGCACGCATTCCGCAAGCCTCGAGTCCGCAGCCAAGGTGGGAATCACCACCGTCACGAGGAAATCCGGCAAGCCTTGATTTTACCGCGCAGGCTTGGCTTCCCGCGCGCCGTGTGAGACGCTACGCATTCCACGAGGAGCCCGCCATGAACGCACGAACGCTATGGGTGGTGATGTTATTCACAAGCGCCTTCGCAGCGAGCCCGGAGACGAAGCGTATCGTCTTTACCGGCAGCGCCGAGCAGGTCATCGCGCTTAAAGATCTCGGTCTTCCCGCCGATTGGAGTTCGTATCCGTTCCTGGTGATGGAACTGCGGCTTTCGTCGCCCCAGCGCTTCGATTTTCGCGTGCACGACGCGAACGGCGTGCGCAGCGTGCGCCTCTCGCCGGTCGCGGGCGCGTGGGTGAGGTCCGCGATCCCAATGGCGTTCTTTACACAGCCTCCGCGGCAGGGCATGGATTTGGCATCGGTTCACAACAAGGCGCGGGCCATGATGTTCATCAATTTGAGCGGCACACCCGGAACGCTGGACGCGGTCAAGGAGATCGGTTTCGTCATGCCTGCGCCGGTAGGCTCGCCAGAGCTGGAGTTACGGTCCCTGCGGCTGGCCATAGAGGACCCGGGCGACGAACTGCTCGAAGGCAAGCCGCTGGTCGACGAGTTCGGGCAGTGGATCAACGACGACTGGCCCGGCAAGGCCAGGAACCTGGAGCAATTGAAGGCCGCGTGGAGCGCCGAGGAGCAGGGGCTGGGATCGGGCGATTTCGATTTGTGCAAGTACGGCGGGTTCCAGAGCTCCAAAGCAAAGGGTACGGGATTCTTCCGCGTCGAGAAGATCGATGGCCGCTGGTGGTTTGTGGATCCGGACGGGCACCTGTTCTATTCGACCGGTTCCGACAGCATCGGGACATCCGTGGTCACGGCGGAGCAGGGGCGCGAAGGGCTGTTCGCCGCGCTGCCTCCCGCCGCTGTTTCGCAATCGCGGGGCGGCCGGAGCGGGGTCTCGTTCTATGCTTGGAACCTGCTCCGCCGATTTGGACCGGACTGGAATGAGAAATGGATCGATCTGACCCTGCGCCGGATGACCGCGTGGGGCTTCAACACCATCGGCAACTGGTCGGACCCGAGGCTGGGGAACGCGCACCGCGTACCCTACGTGGTGACCACGCGCGGCTGGGGAATCGAAAGCGGTCCGATGGGCGTGGCCGATGTCTACGCGCCCGGTTATGCGGAGACGGTCGATCGCGCCGCGGCAGAGCAGTGCGACGCGCGTAAGGACGATCCGTACCTGCTCGGCTATTTTCTAGGCAACGAGCCTCCCTGGCCCGGGCGGGAGGCGGTTGCCGCGGAGGCGATCCTTGCCGGACCGGCAACAGCTACGCAGGCCGCGCTCAAGGCGTTTCTGGCATCCGGCGACACGCCCGAGCGCCGCAAGGAGTTCCTCATCGGGGCGTATCAGAAGCTGATCGAGACGGTCACCGCGGCGCTTCGCCGGCATGATCCCAACCATCTCATCCTGGGCTTGCGCTTCGGGTCGTCGACACCGGTCGAGATCGTCAAGGCATCCAGGATTTTCGACGTGTACAGCCTCAACAGCTACGCCTACACGGTGAACCAGCGCGAGCTGGACAAGGTGCGGGAAGCCATCGATCGCCCCATCGTGATCGGCGAATTCCACTTCGGCACCCCGGGACGCGGCATGACTCCAGGTTTGAAACAGACGAGCAGCCAGGAAGAGCGCGGTGTGGCCTATCGCTACTATGTGGAGCACGCGGCGGCGGACCCAGCCATCGTCGGCACCCACTGGTTCGAATGGATCGACGAGCCTTCGACCGGGCGCTTCGACGGCGAGAACTATAACATCGGATTGCTGGACGTGACGGACCGGCCATATCGCGAGCTGATCGAGGCGGCCAAGACGACACACCGCCGGCTTTTGGCGGTGCACCAGGGGAAAGAAGCGCCGGTGGCGCGCGAGGCCAGGGTGCAGTGATCAGCGCCCGACGCTCTTCATCGCCTGCCGCACCGCTGCCATGACCCGCTCTTCCACGCCGGGCTCGAAGGGACCAGGTTTGCCGTAGTAGATCAGGTTGTCGACCGCCTCATAGCCGCCCTCGCGCAGCACGCGCTCCGAGGGGATGTAGCACATCACGGAATTCGAGTAGGCAGCGACAATCACCGGCTCCCCGGGGTATTCGCGCTTGATGCGCAGCGCGTAGTCCACGACGACCTCACCGCCCAACGCCAGCAGGGTCAGTTCGCGGCCGAAGCGGATCGCCTGCACGGGGTAAGATGTTTGCCAAACGTTGCGGCCCGTGTCGATGGCGTCCAGCATCTGCCAGGCCCGCCGCACGGTGGCCGGCGGCGCCTTCGGGTTGGCGGTATCGGCCTCATAGACCGAGCGCGGCCGCCGCGCGAACGGCAGGAATGTCTCCTGGTAGGAAACCCGCAGGGGACCTTTCAAAGGGCCCATGCCCGCTTTCAAAACGCGCTCCACTTCGGCCGCCAACTCCTGGCCGTGCTGCTGCGCCAGTTCGAGCGTGCCGCGCGGCTGCGGATTCTGATCGCCGGCGCAAAGCTGCACGAACATCGCCGTAACGCCTTTGTGCTCGTTTTCCAGTTTCGCCTCGGCGAACCCGGCGTAGTCGCCGGTGATCTGGTAGAAGTCGCCGCCCAGAGTCGTGTTGTGGCAGGCATACCCGAAGAGGACTGCGCGCAAGCTGCCTTTGGCGTCCCTGACCGCGAGAACCGGCACTGCGTGATCGGTCGGGCCCGACGGGTTGAGGCCGATCCGAATGCCGCGGTCCGTGGGTTCGCGCCGGTTGATGGCAAATCCAGCCTGGCCGAAGCCGTACGAGATCTCGGCCGGCGACAGGTCCGCGAGCGCGTCTCCGATCACCGCCACCAGGTCGTCCACGAGTTGCGCTGCGTAGTCGCGCAGCTTGCGCTCCTCCTCCGGCGAGAGGTCGAACATGGTCACCAGTCCGGCCCAGACCACGGGCCCGGTATGAGTGTGGGACGAATTCAGCAGCAGCCGGGACCGCTCCAGCTTGAACTGCCGCAATGCACGCGCCGCCACCTGCTCCGAGACTTCGGGCGGGAATCCGATGAGGTCGGTGCTCACGACGACCACACGTCCCCCGGAGGTGCCCTGGATCGCCAGCGCCCTGGCCCACAGCGGCTGAATCACGCCAGTGGACGCGTGATTGCGGCTGGCATATCCGGAGAGGTAGACGGGAATCTTCGGCGTGATGTCCCTGCGGGCCACTCCCGCGCGCATTCCCGCCCCGTACAGAGCCTGCACGGCGCACAGAAGCAATATCGCGGCGCGCGTCACGCCTTCACCACCGCCGGGTAGACCTTGCGAATCGCGGTGACGGCGTCTTCGGTGTCGCGGTCGGTGTACTTGGGGCTCATCATCACTCCGGCGAAGCGGCCGAGAATGTCGATGGTCCGCGGACAGCAGCCGCTGCCGTAGCGAATTGCCTGGCCGCGCTCCGATGCGAAGGACGGCCATCTTGGGGTGACGGTGACCTTTTGCTCGATCTCGGGCACGACGGGCAGGATCACGCTCCCGGCCGGACCCGAGACCGGCACTCCCTCGGCGCGCATGGCGGCGGCGTAGCGCTCGCGCAGCTCTTTCGTGGGGAACTCGAGGAAGATGCCCGTGCCCAGCTCGCCGGCCGGATCGGGCAGCCTGCGCAGGCGCACATTGGGCGTGTCGCGGATGCCTTCGTACACGCGCCGGGCGTTGCGCCGGACGTCGCCGATGATGGTATCCAGCTTGCGAATTTGGGCGAGCAACACGCCGCCCGTGAACTCGTTCATGCGGTAGTTCAGGCCCGGGAGAAAACCCAGCTTGGCGGGGAAGTTGCGGATGCCACCCACGTCGTGGAAGCGGGCCGCGCGTTCATAAAGGTACGGGTCGCTGGTGACGACGGCGCCTCCTTCGCCCGCGGTGATGGTCTTGCTTTGTTGCAGGCTGTAGATTCCGATGTCGCCCATGGATCCCAGCGGCTTCCCCTTATAACTTGCGCCGACGCTCTGGCTGGCGTCTTCGAGGACTTTCAAGCGGTGCTTGCGCGCGATCTCGAGGATCGGGTCCAGGTCGGCCGGGTTGCCTTGCAGATGCACGGCCATGATCACCTTGGTCTGCGGGGTGATGCGGTGTTCGATGTCGGCGGGATCGATATTGAACGACGCATCGATTTCCGCGAACACCGGCAGGCCGCCCGCCTGAATCACGGCGTTGTAGCAGGAGTACCACGTCCAGGAAGGCAGAATCACCTCATCGCCCGGGCCGACTTCGAGAGCGGCCATCGCGGTGTGCAGCGCGGCCGTGCCGGAAGTAACCGCGAGCGCGTATTTGGTCTGCATGCGCGCGGCGAACGCGCTTTCGAAGAGCGCAACCTTGGACTTGTCGGGAGGGTTGTTGAACCGGAACGGATTGCGGCTGGACAGAACCTCGGTGAGTTGGGTCTGCTCCTTGTCGTCGTAATACTGGGGTCCCCAGTTCGGTCCCGTGAGAGGCCGGGCTCTGACCGGCGTGCCTCCGTTCACTGCCAGTTGCGGGGTCTCATCCGCATTGGCGACAGCCACGGCCGCGGCCGCCGCCAGAAACTTTCTTCGGTCCATAGGGGTCCTCCTTCCTGTGACCCCTACTGTACCTCCGCCCGCCCTCGGCGGGGAAGGCCGTTACCGCCGCGCGAGCGCCGCGCCGGCCCAGACCGCGGCGTACCCCAACGCCACGCTGCCGAGGACATTTGCCAGGCCGATCCAGAGGGCCCCGCCCCGCACGGCCGCGAACGTCTCCCATTCAAAGCTGGAGAATGTGGTGTAGCCGCCGAGGAAGCCCACCACCAGGGCCAGGCGCCAGTTCGGATGGGGCTGCCAGCGCTCCGTCAGAGTCGTCATGATCAGACCGATCAGAAAACAGCCGGTGGTGTTGATCACCATCGTGCCCACGGGAAACCGCGAGCCGAATATCGAAGCGATCGCGCTTCCGGCGACGAAACGGGCGAGGGAGCCGGCACCGCCGCCCACCAGGACAACCAGGTATTTCATCGCGGAGCCGCGCTCATGAGGGCTTCAGACAATCCGCGATTTCCTTCTCCTCGATCGCGCCGGATTTGATCAGCCGCCAATAGGGCTCGGTGATATCGACTGTGGTTGCGCCGCCGCTGGTGCACGCGCCTCCGTCCAGCACCAGGTCCACACGGCCGTCCATCATGCCGAAGACTTCGATTCCGCTGCGGCAGGTGGGGTGCCCGGAAATGTTGGCGCTGGTCGAGATCAGCGGCTGGCCGAGAAGTCCGATCAGCCGGTTGGCGACTTCCGATCGCGACTGCCGCAGCGCCAGGCGTCCCGTGTTGCCGGTGACTTTCAACGGAATCTTCGCCGAGGCGGGGACGATGATGGTCAGCGGGCCGGGCCAGAACCGCCGCGCCAGGATGAAGAAGCGGTTGCTCAGCTCGCTGGCCAGCTCCTCTGCCATCAGGCTGTCGCGAATCAACAAGGGCAGGGAGCGATGCGGCTCGCGTCCTTTTGCGTGAAAGACGTTGGTCACCGCGCGCAGGTTGAACGGATCGGCCACCAGGGTGTACAGGGCGTCGGTGGGAATCGCGACTACTTTGCCGCGTCGGACCGCGCCGGCGGCTCGCTCCAGCGCTTCGGGCTGGGGGTCATCGGGATTGATCTCCACCAAGTCGGTTGCCATGTCGTAACGGATGTATCCATCCGATCTTAGCGGGCCTGGATGGCCTCGGCAACGTCGACTGCCATCTGGTAGCGGCCGAACGGAGCGCTGAGCTGAACGCCCTGCACCATCCGGCTCACCCGCGCCACCATTTCGCGGGCGATGGCAACACCTTCCGCGCGGGCTTTTTCCGCGTCGTCGACGCGCCGCATGCGCTCCATGAACTCCTCCGGGACCGGCACGCGCAGCTCGTTGACCATGAACTCGGCATTGCGGTAGCTGGTCAGGGGCCAGATGCCGCACAGCACCGGGATCTTGACGTGCTCGATGCGCTCGAGGAAGGACTCCATTAGGTCCAGATCGAAAACGGGCTGCGTCACCACGTACTCGGCGCCGGCTTCGACTTTCCATTCGAAGCGCCGGATCTCTTCGTCCATGTTCAGCGCGCCTGGATTGGCGCCCACCCCGATGAGCAGGGCCGTCTGCGAGCCCATCGGGTTGCCGCCGATATCCAGACCGTGATTCAGGTTGCGAACGATGTTCACCAGGCCGATGGCGTCCACGTCGAAGACCGCGGTGGCGTCGGGGTACAGCCCCATGCGCGGTGGATCGCCGGTGATGCAGATCAGGTTACGCACGCCGACCTTGTGGGTGCCGAGCAGTTCGCTCTGGATGCCCAGGATGTTGCGGTCGCGGCAGCAGAAGTGGTTGACAGCCTCGATCCCGGCCTCCTCCTGAATCAACTGGCAGGTCACCTGGGCCGACATGCGGGCGCTGGCGCGCGGACCGTCAGGCACGTTAATGGCGTCGATGCCGCTTTCCTTGCAGAGTTTCGCGCCGGCAATTTCGCGCGTGGCGTCGACGCCCCGGGGCGGCAGAATCTCGACGAAAGTAACGAACTTTCCCGCGGCGAGCTTTGCCCCGACCTTCGATTTCTCGGCCATCGGAACGGGCTTGAGCGCGTGCGCCTTGACATGGGGCTCTTCGACGGTCACCGACAGCTTCTTCTGGGTCGGTTGCAGGGACCGCGTCTCGCTGCGGATCAGCTTGATGTGCTCGGGCGTCGTGCCGCAGCAGCCGCCGACGATCTTGACGCCGGCCCACAGCAGCCGGCGGGCGTACTGTGCCATGTACTCCGGCGAGCAGAGGTACATATTGCGCCCTTCGACCCGCATGGGCAGGCCCGCGTTGGGCATGGCGCTGAGCGGCTTGCTGGTGAACTCGAGCATGCGGTCGATGGTTTCCAGCGTGGCCTTTGGGCCCACCGAGCAATTCAGCCCGAGCGCATCCACGGGCCACGAGTCGATTTCGCGGGTGAAGGTCTCGGTGTCGGTGCCGCCGGGCAGATGCCCGAAGTCGTCGATGGTCACCTGAGCGACGAGGGGTAAGTCCGGCCCGCCGGCCTCGCGCGCCGCAGTCACGGCTTCACGCAGCTCGTCCAGGTTGCCAAAGGTCTCGAAGAGGAGCAGGTCGACGCCGGCTTCCAGCAGGGCATCGATCTGCTCGCGAAAGGTCTCGCGAGCTTCGGCGAACGAGGTCGGTCCCAGCGGCTCGATGCGCACGCTCAGCGGTCCGACCGCGCCGGCGACGAAGGCGGTGTCCCTGGCAGCTTCGCGCGCCAGCCGCACGCCGGCCTGGTTGATGGCTTTCAGTTTGTCGGCGAACCCGAACGCGGCCAGGCGCTGCCGGCTGGCGCCGAAGGTGTTGGTCTCCAGAATCTCGGCGCCGGCCTTGGCGTACTCCTGGTGAATCTGCCGCACCATGTCGGGCGCGGAAAGGTTTAGCTCGTCGAAGCAGCGATTGATGAAGATGCCGCGCGAGTAGAGCATCGTGCCCATGGCCCCGTCGGCGACGATGACGCGGCGGGCCAACTGCTCACGGAAATCCTGTTTGCGAGTGCTTGGGGAAGTGGTCATGAAATATGACGTATTTCCAATTCTAACGCAGCCGGTAACCGGCAGCTCCTCCGGCATTGCGCGTGCGGGGGCGGACGACAAGAGGCGATTCGTCCGCCGCACTTATGTGCTGAGGTATGATTTACCCAATGTCCAAGAGTATCGCTTCCCTTCTTTTTTCGTTGATTGCGGCATCACACGTTATGGGCCAGGGCCGGCAAGGCACGACACAAACTCCACCTGCGCCGGCGCCGACAACGACGACGGTTCCGCAGACCCCCGTTCCGGGCGGGCGCGGAGGACGTGGCGGAATCTCCGGCCCCGGACCGGCCGTCGGCGGCGAGATCGATGAAACCCCGGTGGTCACCAGGCACTCGATCTCCGTGCAGGGCAAAACTCTCAATTACACCGCGACGGTGGCGCAGATGCCCCTGAAGGACGCGGCCGGCGAGACCGAGGCGCATATCTTCTACATGGCCTACACGCTGGACGGCGTGACCGACGTGGCCAAGCGTCCGCTGACGTTCTGCTTCAACGGCGGCCCCGGCTCGGCGTCGATGTGGGTCCACATGGGCGGAATGGGCCCGCGCAGTCCCAAACTCCTGCCCAGCGGCACCATGCCTCCGCCGCCCTATGAAATCAAGGACAACCAGGACACCTGGCTCGACCAGACCGACCTGGTCTTCATCGACCCTGTCGGTACCGGCTACAGCCGCGCCAAGAACCTCGAAGTGGCACACCGCATGAACGGCGTGCAGGGCGATATTCAGTCCGTCGGCGAGTTCATGCGGATGTACATCAATCGCAACAACCGCCAGTACTCGCCGCTCTTCATCGCCGGCGAAAGCTACGGCACATTCCGCGCCGCCGGGCTGGCGGGTTACCTGATCGAGCGCGGGATCGCGTTCAACGGCATCGTCCTCATCGGGACCACGCTCAACCTGGAGACCATCTGGAGCCGCAGCGACGACCTGGTCTACCAGTTGGAATTGCCCACCTATGCAGCCGACGCCTGGTATCACAAAAAGGTCGCCGCCGACCTGCAAAAGAAGGATCTGAAGAGCTTCCTCAAGGAAGTTGAGGCGTTCACTGGCGCCGAATATGCCGCGGCGCTGATGAAGGGCGACACGCTGCCCACGGGCGAGCGCAAAGCGGTCATCGACAAGCTGGCCCGCTACACCGGTCTCGAGCCGCACTACCTGGATGAGACCAACCTGCGATGGGATGTCAGTCATTTCACGCGCCAGCTTCTGCGCGACAAGCAGCAGACCGTCGGCCGCTACGACGGACGGCTGGCCGGTCCGTCTTCGATGAACACCGGAGAGACCAGCGAATACGACCCATCGAGCACGCTGATCACGCCTCCCTTTACGGCCGTGGTGACCAACTACCTGCGCAATGAGCTGGGCTACAAGACGGACATGTACTATTATCCGAGCGGTGGGGTGCAGCCCTGGGACTACGGCGTGCAGAACGGGTTTGGCGACACCACCGCGCTGCTCAAGAACGCGATGACCAAGAACCCGTATATGCGCGTGATGGTGGCCGCGGGTTACTTCGACCTGGCCACTCCCTACTACGCGACGGAGTACACGTTCAACCACATGGGGCTGAGCCCGGAAATGCACTCGCGCATCACGTGGGCGTTCTACCAGTCGGGCCACATGCTGTACATCGACAGCGATTCGCACGCCAAGCTCAAGCACGATTTCACGGAGTTCCTGGGGAACTCGATGCCCAAGGGAATTCAATAGGCGGTAATGACGCGGGCGATCGGTTTTCGTCGCCTTCGTCGCCCCCCAGGCCTCCAACTGAAGTCAGATGGCGATAAACTGAGCACGAGATGCAATCCCTTTACACACGTGATGACTTGGAGGCCAGACTCACCCGTTGGATGCTCTCACTCACGGCTCAGCGGTCTTGCCCTGGCGGAAGACTGCGCGAACGCGGTCGCGGCCTTTCGCGGCGATGAGTCCCAGCTACCGCCTG
>DATJYW010000126.1:0-23387 GCA_035499435.1 Candidatus Acidiferrales bacterium
GACCGTTCCAGGCCTTCTCGCCGGCGACTGCTGACACAGCAGCCCGAGTCACAGTGAACGCCATGCCCACTCCGAGCGCGAGTTTGAGCCACCATGGCAGGAGATCGATATGCGATTGGCCGCCAACCTGACTCCATGCCACGAAAACCGCGATCAGGGCGATCAGGAACAGCGCCGAATAGGCGAGACGAAGCAAAGGCATTGCCGGGGACGTTTCTTCATCTTACGTTATCCTGAAAGAAACGATACATGTCTTCCCCTTCTTCTGGGTTCGGCCGTTCCTGGCAACAGTTTCAAAACGCGTTTCGTCTGGCGACGGACTCCATCCGCGCGCATAAGCTGCGCAGCTTCCTCACGCTGCTCGGCGTGATCATCGGCGTGGCCAGTGTGATCCTGGTCGGCAGCGCCATCGAAGGACTGGGCGCCTACGCTGAGCAGAGCACCGCCAAGGCCTTCGGCTCCGAATCCTTTCTGGTCGCGCAGATCGCCGCCACCGGCCGCCTGAGCCGACGCGAGCTATTCGACAAGCTCAAACGCAACAAACCGATCCGCACCGACGACGCGCGCTTCGTCGAATCGCTTGCCGGCGACAAGGTGCTCTTCAGCCCGTACCGCCAGCACATCTCCGACGTGAAGCGCGAAAACCTGATCTGCGAGGATTCATCCATCATCGGCGTCGGCTCCGATATGGCCCGCATCCGCGATATCGGCGTGGTGGACGGGCGCTTCTTCACCGAGCAGGAAGAGCGCAGCCGCTCCTACGTTGCGGTCATCGGCGATACCGTGCGCACCACGCTCTTCCCGGGCGGGTCGCCGCTCGGCCAGATCATTCGCGTGGAAGGCGTGGAGTTCACCGTGATCGGCGTGCAGGAGCGGCTCGGCAGCTCGTTCGGCCGCGATCAGGACAACTCCATGTACATCCCGATCACCGCCTTCGACCGTCTCTACGGACCCGGCACGGGCTTCGCGTTGTTTGGCCGTCCGAGGCCGGGAAGCGGTCTGGATCTCGATGGCGCCCTGGATGAAACCCGCGTCGTCCTGCGCACCCGCTTTCACGCGCGTCCGGGGCAGCCCGATAATTTCGATGTGCTCACGCCGGATGCGATCCGCGGCTTCATCGACCAGGTGCTTGGCATGATCGCAGCCGTGGTAGTCCCGGTGACGTGCATTTCCCTGGTGGTGGGGGGCATCGTGATCATGAACATCATGCTGGTGAGCGTCACCGAGCGCACGCGCGAGATCGGCATCCGCAAGGCCGTCGGCGCGCGGCGCGGCGATATCCTGATGCAGATCCTGATCGAGGCGGTGACCCTCGCCGCCGTCGGCGGAGCCCTTGGCGTTGCGGCCGGAGCGGCGGTCACGGCGGTTCTCAGCCGGGTGTTCGAGCTCACGCTTCGCGTCACCCTGGGATACGTTCTGTTGTCGGTGGTTGTCTCGACGGTCGTGGGAGTGGTCTCCGGCTGGTACCCGGCCGCGCGCGCGGCGCGTATGGATCCGGTGGTCGCATTGCGCGCGGAGTAGATCATGACCATCAGCCCCGGACAGAACATCAAAATGGCCATATCGGCAGTGGGTGCGCACCGCTTCCGCAGCCTGCTCACCGTCCTCGGTATCGTCATCGGCATCACCACGGTGGTCACCGTCGCCTCACTGCTCACCGGGCTGCGCATGGGCGTGGTCACCTTCTTTCAGGAGCTCGGCCCGGACAACATTTTCCTCTTCAAGACCTCGGGCGACCCCAGCCAGGAGCCTCCCAAAGAGCGCAAGCGGCGCCCCATGAAACCCGAGTACGCCGACTACGTCCGCCGCTGGTGCGCCAACTCCGTCGAGGACATCGGACTCATGCTGTACGTACCGCCGGTGGTGGAAGGCCAGCCGATCATGGCCCGCGTACCCGGCTACGAGACCGAGAACATCAATCTCAACGGCCTCTCGCCCAATATGGCCGAGATCTCGCCCCGCGACCTGGATGCCGGCCGCTTCTTCACCCCCGAGGAAGATCAGCGCGGTCTGCACGTGGCCGTGATCGGCTCCAACGTCGCCGGCTCCCTGTTCCCGGCGGGCGACGCGGTAGGCCGCACGATGATGATCGACGGCGCGGAGTACACCGTAATCGGCGTCTACGCCAAGGCCAAGGGCGGATTCTTCGGCGAGAACGGCCAGGACAACAACGTCAATATCCCGCTGCGTACGGCGGAGACCCGCTATCCGCAACTGGACCGGTTCATGATCACGGCCAAGGCCCGGCCGGGCATGCGCCAGGACGCTTTCGACGAGGTACAGGCCGCCATGCGACGCATTCGCAAGCTGGCCACCGATGCTCCGAACGACTTCGCCATCTCCACCCCCGACCAGATCATCCAGCAGTTCGACCGTATCACCGGCCTGATCGGCCTGGTGGCGATTGCCATCTCCGCCCTCGGACTGCTGGTGGGCGGAATCGGCGTGATGAACATCATGCTGGTCAGCGTCACCGAGCGCACGCGGGAGATCGGCGTCCGCAAAGCCATTGGCGCACGCAAACGCGACATCATCGGCCAGTTCCTGGTGGAAGCCATGACTCTTACGGGCGCGGGCGGTCTGCTCGGCATCATGATCGCCGTACTGATCACACTGCTGGTGGGTGCGCTGGTGCCCTCGCTGCCATCGAGCGTGCCTGGATGGGCGCTGATCACGGGCTTCACGGTCTCGGTGGCCGTCGGTGTCTTCTTCGGCGTGTGGCCGGCAGTGAAAGCCGCCCAGCTCGATCCCGTGGAAGCCCTCCGCTACGAATAGACATGGCGCTGCTCGAAAGCTGTGCCGGGCTTCGCAAGAGCTACGGCTCTCGCGTGCTCTTAGAGAACATCTCACTGGGCATCAGCGAAGGCGAGCGCCTCGGCATGATCGGCCGCAACGGCGCGGGCAAATCCACCCTTCTCAAGATTCTCGCCGGCCGGCTCGAACCCGACGCCGGGGAGATCTCGCTGCGCCGCAACAGGCGTGCGGGCTACGTGCCGCAGGAGGCAGAGCTGCCCCCGGACCTTACCGCTCAAGAGATTGTCGCCGGAGCAATCGCCGGCGAACACCTCGACGACCTCGAGCGTGCCGCCCGCATTCACCAGACGCTGGGGCGCGCCGGGTTTACGGACGCCAATTCCACCGTGCGTGCCGAGGAGCTTTCGGGCGGATGGCGCCGGCGCCTGGCAATCGCCCGCGAGCTTGCGCTCCAGCCCGACATCCTGTTCCTGGACGAGCCCACCAACCACCTCGATTTCGAAGGCATTGCCTGGCTCGAGCGACTCCTTGCGGGCGCGCCGTTCGCCAGCGTGTTGGTGAGCCACGACCGTTATTTCCTGGACAACGTGGTCAACGAAATGGTCGACCTGGACCGCGTCTATCCGGAGGGCCTGCTGCGCGTGGAAGGCTCCTACAGCACGTTTTTGGAAAAGAAGGCAGAGTACCTGCTCGGGCAATCCAACCGCCAGGAAGCGCTGGCCAACCGCGTGCGCCGAGAAGTGGAGTGGCTGCGGCGCGGCCCCAAGGCCCGCACCGGCAAATCCAAAGCACGCATCGACGAAGCCGGGCGCATGATGCGCGAGCTGGCGGATATCGAATCGCGCCAGGCGCGCGGTGTCACGCGGATCGACTTCTCCGCCACCGATCGCCGCAGCAAGCGCCTGCTCGCCGCCGAAAAGATTGCGAAGCAGCTCGGCGGCCGTATTCTCTTCCGCGATTTGACCGTTACGCTCGGCCCCGGTACGCGCCTCGGCCTGGCCGGTCTCAACGGCACCGGAAAGACCACTCTTCTGCGCATCCTGAACGGCGAGCTCGATCCCGACGAAGGTACGATCGAACGTGCCGCCGCCCTGCGCACGGTCTACTTCGACCAGGCGCGCGAGCAGCTCGACCCCGGCCAGACCCTGCGCGAAGCACTGGGCGCGCACGGCGACACCGTGATCTTTCGCGATCGCCCGATCCATGTGGCCGGCTGGGCGAAGCGTTTCCTCTTCGATTCGGGCCAGCTCGATCGACCCGTCTCCAGCCTTTCGGGCGGCGAACAGGCGCGCGTCCTCATCGCCCGGCTGATGCTTCAGCCGGCCGACCTCCTGCTGCTGGATGAACCGACCAACGATCTCGACATCCCCACACTGGAGGTCCTCGAAGAGAGCCTGCTCGAGTTTCCCGGTGCGCTCGTTCTGGTGACCCACGACCGTTATCTTCTGGACCGTGTCTGCACCGCGGTACTCGGCCTCGACGGCCGGGGCGGCGCCCAACTCTGCGCCGACTACTGGCAGTGGGAGCAAGCGCGGCCGGAGCCCGAAGAGCGGCCGGCCGCTACGGCTCCGCCGAGGCCGGCTTCCAAGAAGAAACTGTCCTATCTCGAAGCTCGCGAATTCGAGCAGATGGAATCGCGCATTCTCGAGGCCGAGTCGGCCGCCGAATCGGTGCGCGCCGAGATGCAATCTCCCGAGGTTGTCTCCGATGGGGCACGACTGCGCGACTGCTACGAGCGGCTGCAACAGGCGGAGGCGTTCATTCACGATCTCTACACGCGCTGGGCCGAACTGGAAGCGAAGCAGTAGCGCGCCTGCGGCGCGGGGACAGGCTGAAGCCTGTCCTACTTAAGACCAAGTGTGCCGGGTTAAACAACTAACTCATTTGGGCCTTTTGGAGCTGAATCCTAATCCGGTACACTGGAATCAATTGACTATCGGGGCTGAGTCTGCACTCAGGGCGATTATGAATTCCTATCGATGCATGGCGCTCGCCGTCGCTCCCGCCGCGCTGTTCCTGGCGGGCTGTTCGTCCGAGGCGCAGCCAAAGCCGGCGCAGGCGCCTGCTCCCACGGTCGAAGCGATCACCACGGCGCTCAGCGACGCCGACATTTACAGCGACTACCCGGCCCAGACTTATGCGCGCAACATGGTGGACGTGCGCGGGCGCGTCGAGGGCTACATCGATAAATGGCTGTTCCGCCCGGGCCAGGAGGTTCAGGCGGGACAACCTCTTTACATTCTCGACCTCCGTCCGTTCCAGGCGCAGGTGGAGCAGGCGCAGGGCAACCTCAAGCAGAGCGAGGCCGACCTGGAATTCGCCCGCCACCAGGTGTCGCTGCTGCAAGCCGAGGCCAATCTCGCCGCCGCGCAGGCCAATCTGATCAAGGCCCAGCAGGATTACGAACGGCTGAAGCCGCTGGTGGAAAGCGACGCCGCGGCCAAGCAGGACCTGGACGCGGCCACTGCCGCCCTGAGCGCCGCCCAAGCCTCCGTCCGCGCCAATCAAGCCAACGTGGAGCAGACCAAGCTCAGCACCCAGACCCAGATCCAGTCCACGGAAGGCAAGGTCAACGCGCAACGCGGCGCGCTCGATACCGCCAGGCTTAACCTGCAATATGGGACTATCGTCGCTCCGATCAGCGGCCTGATCGGCGATACGCTGGTGCCCGTGGGCGGCCTGGTCACGCCCAACGCCAGCCAGCCCCTGACCACTATTGTTCCCCTCGATCCCATCTGGGTGCGCTTTCAAGTGAGCGAAGCGCAATACCTTGCCATGAAGGGCGGGCCCGCGAACGGGGCGCCGCCGCTGGAGCTGATCCTGGCCGACAATTCCCGCTTTGCTTCCACCGGCAAGATCGCCAACACACTGAATCAGGTCGATCCCCGGACCGGCACGCTCGAAGTGCAGGCGGAGTTTCCCAATCCGCAGCACCGCCTCCTGCCTGGACAATTCGCGCGCGTCCGCTACGTGGTCGAGCATCGCAAGGGCGTCATCCTCATCCCCCAGCGCGCGGTGCAGCAGAGTCAAAACCTGCAGATCGTCTACACGCTCGATCCCTCGAATAAGGTGGAATCCCGCCCCGTGAGGACGGGGCCGCGGGTAGGCGAATCCTGGCTGATCGAGCAGGGCCTCAATCCCGGCGATCGTGTGATCGTCGAGGGCCTGCTCAGCGTTCGCCCCGGCCTGGTGGTCAATCCCGTCCCGTTCAAAGAACCGCCGCCGGCTGCCGGCCGCGCCCGGACGGAATAACGCATGGCGAAATTCTTCATCGACCGTCCGGTGTTTGCGATGGTCATCGCCATCGTCATCGTCATCCTGGGCGGCGTTGCGATCCCCAGCCTGCCGATCGCGGCGTACCCGCAGGTGGTGCCGCCGCAGGTGCAGATCATTGCCAACTATCTCGGCGGCAACGCGCAGGACCTGGAAAAGACCGTTTCGCAGCCCATCGAGGAGCAACTCGTCGGCCTCGACGGCATGCTCTACTACCAGTCCACCGCGGCCAATAACGGACAGCTCACGATCAACGTCACCTTCAAGCTCGGCACCAATCCCGATATCGCCACCGTCCAGACGCAGAACCGCGTGAACGTCGCCCTGCCGCGCCTGCCTCCGGAAGTGCAGCGCCAGGGCGTCACGGTGAAGAAGGTGTCCACCGCCTTCCTGATGGCGGTAAGCCTGGTCTCCAGCGACGACCGATACGATTCGCTGTTCCTCACCAACTACGCCCAGATCAACCTGGTCAACCAGATCGGCAGCCTGCTCGGCGTCGGCGACTCGCGGCTGAGCTCGCAGCAGGTCTACTCCATGCGGGTCTGGCTCAATCCCGACAAGATGACCGAGTTCGGCGTCACCGCCACCGACGTGAGCAACGCCGTCGCCGCCCAGAACCGGCAGAACCCCGCGGGCGCTATCGGCCAGCCGCCCGCGCCCAACGGCACCGATTTCCAATACGCCGTGTTCGCCCCCGGCCGCCTCACCGACCCCGCCCAGTTCGACGATATCGTCATCCGCGCCCGCCCCGACACGTCTCTGCTGCGCATCCGCGACATCGGCCATTCCGAGCTCGGCGCGCAGACTTACAGCGGCTTCAGCCGCCTCAACGGCCGCCCCTCAGCCAACGTGATCGTCTACCTTTCCCCGGGCGCCAACGCGGTCCAGACCGCCGATTCGGTCATCAAGTTCATGGAGGAAGTCAAGAAGAGCTTCCCGGCGGGAATCAGCTATATCGTCCCCTACAACTCCACCATGTTCGTGCGCGCCGCCATCAAGGACGTGCTGGTGACGCTCATGGAAGCGATCGGCCTCGTGATCCTTGTGGTCTTCATCTTCCTTCAGAACTGGCGCGCCACATTGATTCCCCTGCTGACCGTGCCCGTGGCGGTGGTCGGTACGTTCGCGCTGTTCCCACTGCTCGGCTTCTCCATCAACATCACCAGCATGTTCGGCCTGGTGCTGGCGATCGGCATTGTCGTGGACGACGCGATCGTGGTGGTGGAGGCCGTGCAGCGTCACATCGACGATGGAATGGCGCCCGCAGCCGCTACCGCCCGCGCCATGGAAGAAGTGTCCGGGCCCGTGGTCGCCATCGCGTTCATCCTGGCCGCGGTATTCATCCCGGTCGCCTTCGTCGGCGGCATCAGCGGAGAGATCTACAAGCAGTTCGCGATCACGATCGCGGTCTCGGTGCTGCTCTCCGCGTTCAACGCCCTCTCGCTCAGCCCGGCGCTGGCGGCGCTCCTGCTGCGTCCGCACAAGAAATCGCGGAGCTGGCTCTCGCGGCCCTTCGACTGGTTCAACACCGGCTTCGGCCACGCCACGGGCCACTACCTTTCGGGCGTGACGCTCCTCATTCGCCGCTCGATTCTCGCCGTGGTCGCGCTAGTCGCCGTGACGATCGTCACTTACGGCATCTTCAAGCGGCTGCCCACCGGCTTCCTACCGACGGAAGATCAGGGCGCGTTCTTCGCCGCCGTGCGCCTGCCCGACGGCGCATCGACCGAGCGCACCGACGCGGCCTGCCGGAAGATCGAACACGTGGTCAGCGGCCTTCCCGGCGTGGCAACTTCTTTCGTGATCGGCGGCCTGGATATCGCCACCGGCACGTCCAATTCCAACGTGGCAACCATCATCGCCACCTTCAAGCCCTGGGACGAGCGCAAGGCCAAGAACGAACAGCTCGACGCCATTCTCGCCAACGCGCAGCGCGGCTTTGCCACCGTGCCCGAAGCTTTCAGCTTCGCCTTCGGCCTGCCGCCCATCCTCGGCCTGAGCCCCACGGGCGGATTCCAGTACATGCTCGAAGACCGCGCGGGCAGCGATGTGGCTACGCTCTCCCGCGCCGCGGACACGCTGGTCGCCGCCGCCCGGCGCCGGCCCGAGCTCGCCAATGTGATCAGCACATTTCGCGCCTCGGTGCCCTCCTACAGCGTCGATATGAACACCGACAAGCTGCAGACCATGGGCATCGGGCTGGTGGACGCCTACAACACGCTCCAGACCTTCCTCGGCGGCCTCTACGTGAACGACTTCAATCAATTCGGCCACACGTGGCAGGTGCTTCTGCAAGCCGAGCCCGCGTTCCGCCGACAGCCCTCGGATATCGGCCGCTACTACGTGCGCAATTCGCAGAACCAGATGGTGCCGCTCTCCACGCTGGCGACGGTCGCGCCGGCGGGCGGTCCCGACGTCATCTACCGGTACAACCGGTTTCGCGCGATCCAGATCCTGGGCGGACCCGCGCCCGGCTATTCCAGCGGCCAGGCCAGCAATGCCATGGAGCAGCTCTCGGCCTCGTTGCCTCCGGGTTTCGGCTTCGAATGGACCGGCACCACTTATCAGGAGAAGCAGGCCCAGGGCAACGAGGGCGCCATCTTCGGATTCGCCGCCGTCCTGGTGTTCCTCTTCCTGGCGGCCCTTTACGAAAGCTGGTCGATTCCGTTCGCGGTGCTCTTCGCCCTGCCGCTGGGCATCTTCGGCGCGCTGCTTGCGACCATGCTGCGCGCCTATGCGTACGACATCTACACGCAGATCGGTATCGTGACCCTGATCGGGCTCGCCGCCAAGAACGCCATCCTGATCGTGGAGTTCGCCAAGGACAGCCACGAACAGGGCAAGAACGTGCGCGACGCGGCGCTGGAGGCCGCGCACCTTCGGCTGCGTCCCATTCTCATGACGTCGTTCGCATTCATTCTCGGCGTCCTGCCGTTGGTCTTCGCTACGGGTGCGAGTTCCGCGGCGCGCCGCTCGCTCGGCACGGTCGTGTTCGGCGGCATGCTGACCGCGACGCTGCTCGCCGTCTTCATCGTGCCCGTGCTCTTTGTGCTGATCGAAGGCTTCGTCGAAGGCCGGCAGCCCGAACCATCCCGCGGACCCGCGCCGGAGGCCGCGCAATGAACCGCCTTTCCGCGATGGCGGCCGCTGCCCTCGTGCTCGCCGGCTGCACGGTCGGGCCGAACTATCACCGTCCGCAGGTCGCCGTCCCCAACGCCTACCGCAATGCGCCTCCGCCCGGCGCCGACCCCGCCGCTTCCATCGCCGACACCAAGTGGCAGAACCTTTTTGCCGACGATACGGTGAGCCGGATGGTGACCAAGGCGCTCGCCAACAACTTCGACCTGCGCATCGCCATCGAGCGGGCCCAGGAAGCACGCGCCAATCTCGGCATCACCCGAGCCAACCAGTTCCCGTTCCTGGACGCGAATGCCAGCCTCACCGGAGTACGTCAATCCACTCTGGGCGCTTTCACCTTTATTCAACCCAACACCAACCTGAGCGCCACCTACACCACGCTCGGCGTGGCGCTCAACTGGGAGATCGATCTCTGGGGCCGGCTGCGCCGCCTGACCGAGGCCGCGCGCGCCAGTTACCTGGCCAGCGAGGAAGGCCGCCGCGCGGTCGAAATTTCTCTCGTGGCCGATGTCATCGACAGCTACTTCCAGTTGCTCGAATACGATTCGGAGCTGGAGATCAGCCGCGAGACCGAAGCATCGGCGCGGGACAGCGTGCGCCTGGTCGAGCTGCGGCACCAAAGGGGCGCGGCTTCGGCACTCGACGTCCGCCAGGCCGAACAACTGCTCTACACCGCTACCGCCCGCATCGCGGCCGCCCAGCGCTCGATCACTCAGACCGAAGACCAGCTCAGTCTCTTGCAGGGCGAAGCACCATCGGCCCAGGAGCACGGCCGCAAACTGGAAGACGTCGCCATGCCCGCGCAGGTGGCGCCCGGACTGCCCTCCGCGATCCTCGAGCGCCGCCCCGATATCCGGCAAGCCGAAGAGAACCTGGTCGCCGCCAACGCCCAGATCGGCGCGGCCCGCGCGCTCTACTATCCGCAGATCGCGCTCACGGCCTCCGCCGGCGGACAAAGCCGCTACCTGCTGGATATCGCCACCCTGCCCGCGCGCACCTACAGCGTGGCGCCCTCGGCGGTGCAGGCCATCTTTCACGCCGGCCAGATCCGAAGCCAGGTTCGGTTTTCCGAGGCCCAGCAGCGCGAGATGCTCATCACCTATCAGCGGACCATCTACACGGCCCTGCGTGAAGTCTCCGACGCGCTGGTCGGATTCGACCGCCTGCGCGAAGAGCGCCAGCAGCAGGAGCACCTGGTGGCCACGCTCGAAGACACGGTGCGCTTGTCCGATATACGATACCGCGGCGGGCTCGACAGCTACCTGCAGGTTCTGGATGCGCAGCGCAATTTGTTCTCCGGGCAGTTGACATTGGCGCAGCTTCGCCTGGCCGAGCGCATGGCTGTGGTGCAGGTCTACCGGGCTCTCGGCGGCGGCTGGTCTTAACGCAGCGCGCCTGCGGCGCGGGGCAGGCGAGGACGCCTACCCTACAAAAACGTCCAGCTTGTAGGCCGCGATCGAGTTGCGGTGGAAATATTTTTCCGCTGCGACCGGCCCCTGGGCCATGAAGTATTCGTGCACCACGCGGAAGACGGTGCGGTACGGCGCCCATTGATCGCTGTTCGGCCAATCGCTGCCGTAGAGCACGCGGTCTTCGCCGAAGAGGCCGCACACTTCGTCCAGGCGGTCGCGGTAGAACGCGAGATCTTCGGGCACGCGCCCATCCACGCGCCGCAGCACCTGCGATATCTTGACGTAGACCTGCGGGCGTGCGGCAAGCTCGCGCAGATCGGCCCGCGCCAGCGACGGGTCCATCTGGGGCAGATGATCCATCACGACGCGCAGACCGGGAATACGGTCGGTGACCGCGATCGCCGCCCGGATCAGCGCCGGGTCCGGGTTGGCCATGTCGAGCGCCAGGCCGGATTGCGCCAGCAGTTTCAGGCCGTCCACGAACCCCGGCTTGCCCATGTCGGACCTCAGGTCGCGGCCCCAGAGATTGCCGTAGCGGATGCCGCGAAAGCGCGGGTTGCGGTGAAAGCGCGCCAACTGCCGGGCAAACTCAGGGTCTGCCGGGTCGAGATTTCCCACCGTGCCGACGATGATTTTGTCTTTCGCGGCGAGATCCAGCACCCACTGGTTGTCCTCGATCCACGGGCTGCATTCCACCTCGATGGCGCCGGCGATGCCCAGGCCTTCGGTGAGCGCGCGGTATCTCGCCGGCAGCGCGGGCCGGTAGAGCACGGCGTTGTCCTTTGGCGGCCAGGGCACGCCCTGCGGCCTTCCGGGATCGAACAGGTGAATGTGGGTATCGATGATCGGTATCCCGGCAGCCCGGGCCGCGGCTGCGGTGCCCGCGATTGTGAGAAACTTCCTCCGATCCATCACGCCTAACCATATACCATGTGATGAGGAGGATTGGCCTATGACCAGCGGAGATTTGCCGCGGCGTGAGTTTTTGACGATCGGCGCGCTGATGGCGAGCAACCTGTTTGCAGCCGACGAGCGCTCGGGCGACATGATCTACCGCAAGCTGGGGAAGACCGGCGAGCGGGTTTCGGCAATCGGCGTGGGCGGATATCACATCGGAGTGGCGCCGGACGAGAATGCCTCGGCGAAGATCGTCCGCACCGCCGTAGACCGGGGCATCAACTTTTTGGACAACTGCTGGGATTACATGGACGGCAAGTGCGAGGTCTGGATGGGCAAGGCGCTGCGCGACGGCTACCGCCAGAAGGTCTTCCTGATGACCAAGTTCGACGGGCGCACGCGCGCCGCGACGGCGCGGCAGATCGACGAATCGCTGAAGCGCCTCCAGACCGACCACATCGACCTGATGCAGTTCCACGAGAACATCCGGCTGGAAGATCCCGACCGGTTTTTCAACGATGGCCCGGCCGAGGCCCTGCTGGACGCCAAGAAGGCGGGCAAGATCCGGTATATCGGATTCACCGGGCACAAGGATCCGATGGTGCACCTGCGCATGCTGGAGCAGGCGGCGGCGCACAACTTCCATTTCGATGCGGCGCAGATGCCGCTCAACATTCTGGACGCGCAGTTCCGCAGTTTCGCCCACCAGGTGGTTCCGAAGCTGGTGGAACAGGGAATCGCGGTGCTCGGCATGAAGCCGATGGCCAGCGGCGCCATTGTGGAAGCCAAGATCGCGACGCCGATCGAATGCCTACACTACGCGCTCAATCTGCCTACCAGCGTGGTGATCAACGGCATGACGAATTTGCAGACCGTGGACCAAGCCTTCGAAGCGGCACGCACTTTCAAGCCGCTCACGCCCGCGGCTCTGAATGCCCTGCTGGCGAGGACACGCGAGGCCGCTCTCTCCGGCAAATACGAGCTTTTCAAGACCAGCTCGAATTTCGACGGCACGGCCCGCCGCCCCGATTGGATGGGATGACATGCGCTTGTTCCCTGCTCTACTGTTGGCCGCGATTTGTGCCCGCGCGGCGGACGTCAGCGTCGGAACCGCGACCGCCGGTCCCGGACAGCGCGTCACTGGCGCGATCCAGGTGCCGCGCGGTGTGGATGCCGCCAGCGACGTGCCTGTGATCGTGATCAACGGCGCGCGGCCGGGGCCGATGCTGGCGCTGGTCGCCGGCGCTCACGGCACCGAGTACGCCTCGATCGTGGCGTTGCACAAACTCGCGCGGTCGGTGGATCCGGCGGCCCTCGCGGGCGCCGTCGTGATCGCGCCGCTATTGAACACCGCCTCGTTCTCGCAAGTGGTGCCGCACCTCAATCCGGTCGATGGCAAAAACATGAACCGATTCTATCCCGGCAAGCCCGATGGCAGCCAGACGGAGCGCGTCTCCTGGGCGGTGACCAAGCAGGTGATCGAAAAGTGCGACTATCTGATCGACCTGCACGGCGGCGATCTCGACGAGAATTTGCGGAGCTACGCCTATTGGGCCGACACCGGCAAAGACACGCTCGACGCGACAACGCGCGGCATGGTGCTGGCCTTCGGGCTGGACCACATCATCGTCCAGCGCGCCCGGACAGCACCGGCCCCGGGAGCGCCGGTAACGATCACGCGATACGCGCAGACGATCGGCAAACCGGCGATCGCCGCCGAGGCCGGGCACGCGGGCACGGTCATGCCCGAGGATGTCGACATTCTGGTCGAGGGCTCGCTGAACGTGATGCGGCATTTGAAGATGCTGCCTGGGACGGTGTCGCCCGTCGAGCGGCCGGTGTGGATCGCCAATGCCACCGTGGTGGCGGCCGATCGCGAGGGCGTCTTCTATCCGCTGGCCAAACCCGAGGCCTATGTAGCGAAGGGCATGCGGATCGGCTATGTCACCGATTATTTCGGCGAGAAGGTCGCGGACGTTACGGCCCCCGTCTCGGGCGTGATCATCTACATCCGCGCCATCCCGTCCTTGAAGAAGGGCGACAACCTGGCGGATATCGGCGAAATCGTAGCCAATCCCTGACGCGGTCGCTACGGTAGCACTTGCAGGATTTTCCTGCGCAGTTCCGCGCTCAGCCGCGGGTTCGTCCCGCCGGTCGCGATCGCGATCCGAACATTGCCGCGCGCCAGTCGCGCCGGGGTCAGGAATCCGCACTCGGCCGCCGAGTCCGCGATATTGGCGAAGATGCCGCGCTTCTTTGCGGCAACCGCGATCCGGTGGTTGACGGCCCGGTGGTTGGTTGCCGCGAACACCAGGGCGGCGCCGGCAAGGTCCGTGGTGCGAAATTCGCGCGCGATCAAACGCAGCGGCAGAAGCTGGAACTCCGGCAGATGCCGCGGCGCGACCACCGTCACGCGCGCGCCCGCTTCGAGCAGACCTTTCACTTTGCGGAGCGCCACGGTCCCGGCCCCGGCCACCAGGACCGGACGGTCCTTCAAGTCCAGGAAGATCGGGTACCACCTGTTATCATGAGGATTCATGTCCGCTGCCATTCCCACTGTGGTCATTGTGGGCAGGCCCAACGTTGGAAAGTCAACCCTCTTCAATCGCATCACCGGACAGCGGCGCGCCATCGTGGGCGATGAGCCCGGCATCACGCGCGACCGCATCCATGGGACTGCCGAACATGACGGCCGCCACTTCGAGCTCATCGATACGGGCGGCATCGTTGTCGCCGACCAGGAATACATCCCGGCGCAGATTCTGCGCCAGGCCGAAGTCGCGCTGCGCGAGGCGGCGCACATCATCTTCCTGGTCGATGGCCGCGCCGAGATTACGGGCAGCGATCGCGACCTGGCCCAGATGCTGAAGAAGCTCGGCAAGCCGGTCTCGCTCGCGGTCAACAAGATCGACACCGCGAAGAGCGCGGACCTGGCGCATGGCTTTTATGAACTGGGCATCGCGGATGTGTTTCCGCTCTCGGCCGAGCACGGCACGGGCGTCGATGCGCTGCTGGATCGCGTCACGGAAGGATTCCCGGAAGCCGAACAGGCCGCGCCGTCGGAGGGCATCAAGGTGGCCATCATCGGGCGGCCGAACGTCGGCAAGTCGACTTTGCTGAACGCGCTCACCGGCCAAGAGCGGGCGATCGTTTCGCCGGTCGCCGGCACGACCCGCGACGCGGTGGACGAGTCCGTGATCCAGGATGGAACCGAGTACATCTTCATCGACACCGCCGGCATCCGCCGCAAGGGCAAGACGCACCTCATGGCGGAGAAGCTCAGCGTGGTGATGGCGCGGCGCAATATCCGCATGGCGCACGTGGTGTTGCTGGTACTGGATGCAACCGAAGGTGTGGTCGGTTTGGACACGACAATTGCCGGGTACGCGCACGAAGGCGGGCGCGCCCTGATCCTGTGTGTCAACAAGTGGGACGAGGTGAAGGGTCAGGGCGGGCAGAAGAAGGGCGAATTCGAGCGGCAGATCCGCGACGCATTCAAGTTCCTGGACTACGCGCCCGTGGTGTTTCTTTCGGCCAAGTCGGGTGTGGGGCTGCCGAAGCTCTTTCCGCTCATCCGCGAGGTCTATGAATCGGCCTCGCGGCGCATCTCCACGGGGGAGTTGAACCGCTTCGTCGAGCAGTTGCGCTTCGAGGAAAGGAAGATTTATTACATAACCCAACACTCCATTCGGCCGCCGGCATTCGCGGTATTCACCGACAAGGGTCCGCAACTGCATTTTTCACATGAGCGTTACCTGATCAATCAGTTGCGGCGGCGGTTCGGTTTCAAAGGCACGCCGATTCTGCTGCAGACGAGGTCGAAAGGCGGCGGACGGAGTACTAGTCGCGAGCGTTAGCGCCGGTTTCCGCGCTACGGAAGGAATTGCCTTTCGGGTTCAGCCACTTTATGCTAGGAGAAGCAGTCGCATGAGAGCAATCATTTCCAAATCAGGAGGGCGGACGCATGTGGAATAAGAAGCGGGAAGAAGAACCGCGGCAGCCACAGAAGCCTGCTTATACTCCTCCCGCTCCGCCGCCCCCATCGGCGCCGGCGCCCAATCCCATCGAAGCAAGGAAGGAGACAGCACCCGTGTCAAGCATGCCCCCGGCCAGATTCGAACCGGAAAATCGTGGTGGCGCGGCCACCATCGGCAAAGCGGTTAAAGTTTCGGGCAACATTTACAGCCGCGAAGATCTCTATGTCGACGGAGACATGGACGGCACCGTGGAGGCTCTCGAGCACAAGCTCACCATCGGTCCCAACGGGACGGTGAAAGCTACCATCAAGGCGCGCGAGGTCGTGGTGCTGGGCGCGATCCAGGGCAACGTGGAGGCGACCGACAAGATCGAGATCCGAAAGGATGCCCGCCTTACCGGCGACATCCGGACGGCCAGGATCATCATCGAGGACGGCGCCTATTTCAAGGGGAGCATCGATATCGTCAAGCCCGAGCCCAAGCCCGCACCCAAGCCGGCACAGCAGCAGCCTGCCCAGGCCGCGGCTCCAGTAGGCGCCGGCGCGCACCAGCCGGCGGGAGTCGAGGTGAAGCGGTAAGCCGCGGATAGGCCGATGTTCGAGCCCCTGAAGGGCCTCTTTCGCGGACAGCGAAGCGGGCCGCAAGGAATCGGGCCGGCATCGGCCTCGCCGGGAGTGCGTTCGCCCTTCGGCGGCCGCGGCTCGGAGGCCACTGTCAGCACCCGCTTGAGCCGCGGGCTCGAGGAGTTCTTCACCCACATCCGCGATACCACGGGCCTCACGGTCCTCGACCTGGGCGGCGCCAACCAGCAGAACGTCAGCTTCATCACCGGCCTGGGACATCGCCTGTACAGCGAGAATTTCGTGCAGATACTGCACGAGACGTTCGGCGTGGAGGACACCACCGACCAGTCGAACCCGGGCCAGATCGAATATTTCCTGAAGCAGACGCTGGATTACGAAGACGGCTACTTCGACGGCGTACTGATCTGGGACACGCTCGAGTACCTCAGCCCGGCCCTGTTGACCGCGGTGATCGAGCGGCTCCACCGGATCGTCAGGCCCAAGAGCTATATGCTCGCGTTCTTCCACGCCGACGCGAAGCTCGAGGCCGTGCCGTATTATACGTTCCGCATCCAGGAAGTGAAGACCCTGGAACTCACGCAGCGCGGGCAGCGGCATCCCGCGCAATTGCACAACAATCGCAGCGTGGAGAAATTGTTTGGCAAGTTCGAAAGCGTGAAGTTTTTCCTCACCCGCGAGCAGTTGCGCGAGGTGATCGTCAAGGCTTGAGCGGGCTAGCGATACTTGCCGTTCAGGGCGTTCCAGCGGACCCGGAAAAGGTCCAGATAGGCCTTGCCGCCGAGCAGCAGGCTGACCTTGGTACCCTCCACGTTGTCCCAGCGGACGGGCACCTCGATCGAGTTACAGCCGAGTTTGCGCGCGATGAACAGCACTTCGACATCGAAGCCGAAGCCGTCGAGCCGCTGGCGCGAGAAAATCTCCCTGGCGGCGCGCGCCTCGAAGAGTTTGAAGCCGCACTGCGTGTCGCGGAACGGGAGCCCGGTGACAATTCGCATGATCACGTTGAACAGCCGGCCCATCAGCTCGCGCGCCCGCGGCTGGTGGACGCCGACCAGTGAGCGGTCGACGGCGCGCGAGCCGATGGCAGCCTTCGCTCCCGCGCTCGCGGCGGCGTCCCAGAGTTTTTCCAATTCGCCGATGGGAGACGAGAGGTCGGCATCGGAATAGAGCGCCCACTCGCCTTTGGCCTCCAGCATGCCGTGCTTCACCGCGTAGCCCTTGCCGCGATTTCCGGGGTTCTCGAGGACTCGCGCGCCGGCTTTTCGGGCCACTTCTGCCGTGGCGTCACTCGAGCCGTCGTCCACCACGACGATCTCGGCGAAGTCCCAGTGCGAGGCATGAAGATAGCCGGCAATCCTGACCAGCGTCGCCGGTAATCGCTTCTCTTCGTTGTAGGCGGGGATGATAATCGAAATGGATCGGGTCAATCGAAGTTTTATAATAACTTAGTTGCCCTGCTGGTTCGCGCGTCCGCCTGGGCCGGCGCGTGCCTCTAATCACAAGGAGTCCCATTGAGTCTGGAAGACGAGCTGTTGAAGCAGCGCCTGGAGCGCATTCGCGAGATCGAAGCGCTTGGCTACCGCCCGTACGGGCGGCGCTACGAGTTCACTCACACGGTGCCCGAAATCATCGCCGGATACGGCGCTAAAACAGCCGAAGAGCTGACGCCGGAGATGCGCGTGCGCGCGGCCGGCCGGGTGATGACGCTGCGCCACATGGGCAAGGCCGGATTCGCGCACCTGCAGCAGCTCGGCGAGCGGATTCAGGTCTACGTGAAGAAGGACGCGGTCGGCGAAAAGGATTTCGCGCTGTTCAAGATGCTGGATATCGGCGACATCATCGGCGTGGAAGGATACCTGTTCCGGACGCGCACCGGCGAGCTGAGCGTCCACGTGGAGAAGATCGAGTTTCTGAGCAAGACGCTGCTCAGTATGCCGGAGAAATGGCACGGGCTGGAAGATGTCGAGACGCGCTACCGCCAGCGCTATCTCGATCTCATCGCCAATCCCGAAGTGCGCAAGGTCTTTGTGACGCGGGCGAAGATTGTCGCCAGCCTGCGCCGGCAGCTCGAAGCCAGGGGCTTTGTCGAAGTGGAGACGCCGATGATGCAGCCGCTCTACGGCGGAGCGGCCGCGCGGCCGTTCACCACGCACCACAACACGCTGGACGTCGATCTCTACCTGCGCATCGCGCCGGAGCTGTACCTGAAGCGGCTGATCGTGGGCGGAATGGAGCGCGTCTACGAAATCAACCGCAACTTCCGCAACGAGGGGCTCTCCACGCACCACAATCCCGAATTCACCATGCTGGAGTTCTACTGGGCTTACACGGATTACAACGGCCTGATGGACTTTAGCGAGGATCTGCTGCGCCAGGCCGCAATCGACGCGACGGGCGGCACGTCGGTGGAGTTCGAGGGCTGCCGGATCGATTTCGCCGAGATGAAGCGGTTCACCATGCGCGGGGCGATCGTGCACTTCTGGGAGGGCGAAGGCAAACCGACCGCGGCCGACGTAGCCAACGACGCGTGGCTGCTCCGGCACTCGACCAAGCTCACCCCGGGAGAAGCCCTGACGGATATCTTCGAGCGCGTGGCCGAAGCCAAGCTGATCCAGCCCACCATCATCTACGAGTACCCGGTGGAGACCTCGCCGCTTTCGAAGAACAATCCGGACAACCCCGCGTTCGTCGACCGCTTCGAGATCTACGCCGCGGGCATGGAGATCGGCAACGCCTACACCGAGCTCAATGATCCGCAGGAGCAGCGGAGGCGCTTCGAAATGCAGCTCGGCATGCGCGAGCGCGGCGACGAAGAGGCCCACCAGATGGACGAAGATTACGTACGCGCCCTCGCCTATGGGATGCCGCCCACCGGCGGGGAGGGCATCGGGATCGACCGCCTGACCATGATCCTGACCGGCTCACGGTCCATTCGCGACGTGATCCTCTTCCCGCTGCTGCGGCCGGAAGGTCCCATCGACCTGGTGGGCAAATTGCGGGAACTCGACAAGTTGTGAATACCCGCTTCGAGCTGTTCGTCGCCAAACGCTACCTGCGGGCTCACCGCAGGGAGCGCGTGATCAGCGTCATCACCGCGATCTCGATTCTCGGGGTGGCGGCGGGCGTGACGGCGCTGGTGGTCGGGCTGGCGGTGACCAACGGCTTCCGCACCACTTTGCAGCGCGACCTTTTGCGTGCCATGGCGCACATCAACGTGATGGAGAAGGAGCCGCTCAACGGCATCGAGGACTGGCGCGCGATGGCCGAACGCCTGCGCAAGGTGCCGCACGTGACGGCGGTGGCGCCGGCGCTCTACGCGCCGGTATTCCTTTCGGGCACGGTGCAATCCAAGGGGGCAATCCTGAAGGGAGTCGACGTCAGCGACGAACTGGCGATGGGCGACACGCTGCGGCACCTGAAGAAGGGCTCGGTCGACCTGCTTCGCAATGCGGACGCCTCGCCGCCGGGGATCGTTCTGGGATCGCGGCTGGTGGAAGACACCGGAATGGTTCTCAACTCGCGGATCAACGTGATCAGCCCGCAAGGCGAGTTGACGCCCATCGGTATCCGGCCGAACTATCGCTATTTCCGCGTGGCCGGTATATTCGAGACCGGCTTCTTCGAGATCGACGACAACTGGGCCTATGCGTCCCTGCTGGCGGTGCAGAAGGCGCTGTCGCTCGGCGATGTGGTCAACCAGATCGAGCTCAAGGTGGACGACCTGGACCGCGCCGGCGAAATCGCCAAAGACGTGGAGAAGGCCGCGGGGCCGAAGTACACGACCACTACCTGGATGGAGCGCAACAAGCAGTTGCTGGGCGCGCTCAATATGGAGAAGCTGGTGACCGTTCTGGTGATCGGCCTGATCGAGCTGGTGGCCGCGCTGAACATCTTCATCACGCTGGTGATGATGGTGATGGAGAAGTACCGCGACATCGGCATTCTGATGTCGATGGGAGCGAAGCACTCGCAGATCCGGCGGATCTTCATGCTGCAGGGCGTGCTGATCGGGATCGTCGGGTCGGCGATCGGCCTGGTGGCCGGGTATACGCTGTGCTTCGTGGCGAAACGGTACCATTGGCCGCCACTGGACCAAACCGTGTACTCGATGGCCTACGTGCCGTTCGAGCCGAGGTGGGTGGATGGGGTCTGGATCGCCGGGCTGGCGATCCTGGTGAGCTTTCTCGCAACAATCTATCCGGCGCGAAACGCTACGCGAATCGCGCCGGTCGAGGTGTTGCGGTACGAGTAAGCGCGGCTACTGCTGCTGCGGCTGGTCGCTGAGGGTGAAGTTGACGTCGATCTGGGTCAGGACCTCGACGGGCTGGCCGTTGAGCAAGGTTTGCTGATAGGTCCACTGCTGCACGGCCTCCAGGGCGGCTGCCACCAGGAGCGGATGGCCGCTGATCACTTGCAGATTCTTGACGGCGCCATCGATGCCGATGAGGGCCTGCAGGTGAACCACCCCGGAAATCCGCGCCTGCTTCGCCAGCGGCGGATAGACGGGCCTTGGCTGAGAGATCAGCTTGGCCTGCTGCGCGTTGCCGCCGATGGTGAGGCGCTTGACGTTGGGGTCGCTGTTGGGCGGGGGAGGGGCAACCGAATCGAGCATTACGGGTCCGAGCGTGCCTGTCCCGGCGCCGGGCGCCATGATCATGATCCGGAGGTCGCCCTCGCGGCTGAACATGCGGCCCACGGTGAGATGCTCATCGTAGTCGTGAACCGCCTTGACGATGCGGTCGAAGGAGTCTTCCGCCAGCACGTCTCCCTGCCGCGCCGGCAGCCGCGCAAGCAAGTCGTTGCGGGCCGGGTCCGACAGGCCGTTGATCACGTAGGCCGACAGCGTCTTGCCGGCGACGCTGGGAGGCGCGGAGCCCTTGCGTGCCGCCATCGCGCTTGCGCTGGGAACCGATCCGACAATGCCGCTGACGACTCCGCCGGGCACGCCACCCACGACTCCGCCCGGCACTCCGCCGACGACTCCACCTGCCGGTGCGGGCGTCTCCTGCGGCTCGCTGAAGGTAATATTCACTCGGCGCGTCAGGCCGGAATTGTCCATCGCGAAATGCCATTGCAGGACGGATTGCAGCGCAGCGCGGCGGAGCTCCTGCGGGCCGGCGATCACGTGCGCATCCGTCACGTTGCCGGACGAATCCAGGGTGGCTTCCACGGTGACCACGCCCTGCACGTGCGCTTTCCGCGCGGCTTCGGGGTAGATCACGCCCGTGCGGTGGAGCACACTGCCGCCACCGAAATCGACCGTGACGCCGGGGGCGTCGGCCACCGCCTGCGGTGAGGCGGAGAGCGGGAGAGCGGCGGTTACGAACCAGCAGGCCGCGGCCAGGAAAGTCAGCCCCGCGGCCAGCGCGGATATTCTTCTCGTCTTGGACATACGAACCTCTTTCAGAATGGATACGACGCGTTGTTTCAGGTGCCGCTTGCGCAGGAACAGCGGCGCGGGGGCCAGGTCGAGCCGCGGCTCCACGCCGGCGATGGCGAGCAGGGCGTCGAGATACCCGTCGCGCGATCTGGTCAGCTCGATGACTTCGTGATCCACCGCCTGCTCGCGCGCCAGGCCGATTTCGCCCAGCAGCCACCAGACGGCGGGATGAAACCAGTAGATGCCGCGCACCAGCTCTTCGGCGAGAGTGAAGAGCCAGTCGCCGCGGCGCACGTGCATGATTTCGTGGCAGAGTATGGCATCCTGCATGTGCGGCTGCAGATCGGGAAAATGAGCGGGCAGCAGGACTACCGGCTTGCGGAACCCAAAGGTGACCGGGCTGGCCACGTCGGCGGAGAGGCGGAGATCGGCTTCCACTCCCCAGGAAGGAGAGGGATCGAGCGGATTCGACTGAAGCCGGTATCGGCGCAGGCGCCAGAATCCCACAGCCAGCCACACCAGGCGCGCGGCTACGCCTGCCGCCAGCGCACCGAAGGCGAGCTCGCCCGCGGGAATGCTGCGCTTGGGCACGGCCGGCATCGGCATCGGCGCGAGGGGGGCATCGGCCATCGGCGCGGAAAGTGCGACCGGTTCCTGCCTGCGAGGCGCGAACCACGGCAGCAGGAGGCACGAGGCCAGCAGTATCTGCCAGAATGCCAGGCGCGCGCGGGGAGCCCGCAGGCGGAGCACGGTGGGTATGAAGGCCGCCAAGCCGATCAGCAGCCCGATCTGCAGGTTGTAGGTGATGAAGTTGTCCCAGAGCAGGCGCCAGTTCACGACTTCCTCCTCAGGCGGGCGATCTCCTCGAGTTCTTCGGAGCTGAGGCTGTGTTCTTCGACCAGGTGAAGCAGCAGAGGCTCGGCCGACCCGTTGAAGACGCGATCCACGAAATCGCGGACCATGCCGCCGATGACCTGCCGTTTGGGTTGCGCGGGGCGGTAAACGTAGGCGCGGTCGGCCAGAGTTTTCTTGAGGTACTTTTTCTGCTCCAGGATCTTCATCATGGTCATGACCGTGGTGTAGGCGACCTTGCGGCGTTCGAGGAGGGCCTCGTAGACGTCGCGGACGGTAGCGGAGTCGCGCTCCCAGACGATCTTCATGATTTCGAGCTCCTGCTCGGTGAGGGTGGTGGATCGCCGTCGCATACTAATTAATTAGTACTAAAAACATGCGATGTCAAGGGGAAAGTTGGGTTCGGTCGGGGGACTTCGGAACGAAGTAGGCGAAACACACCGGAGGCCGCCGCCCACCGAATCGTGGCCGGCAGCCCCCGCGACCTGCGCCACGAGCCTCAGATCAGGATATTAGGATCCAGTCCGCCAGGCGCTACCGATGGGAACGTACTGAGGTAGCTTACTGCCGCACACCCTCGCAGTCAATCAACAAGATTGACTAAGCCTTGGAAATAGTCCCGCCGTATTAGCAGGACTGATGGGCATAGGCCTGCCAACTGCGCTACGCCTGTTGAGCCAGGAGAGGCAAAATCCGCCGGTAGCAATACGGGTCTGCATGCCACTGGCCCGTGCTCGCCAGCGACATGGCCTGGCATCCGCCGCCGCATTCGAGTGCCACTGCGCAATCCCGGCAGGCGCCGTTCATATCCGGGCGAGTGAAGCTCCTGAGCGCCGAAAATGCGCCGGGACGGAACCAGATGGTCCAGAGGTCATCCTGGCGGAGGTCCCCCTCGATGATGTGGTCGGGCCAGGAGAGACAGCCCTTCACCCGCCCATCGCTCATGATTCCGCAGGTCGTCCGGCCCGCGGTGCAGCCCTGCCAGCCGAACTCTTCGAAATCCAGCGGGCTGAAATAGCCGCAACTGTCTGCCGGGACGACCTCCACACCTTCGTGTTTGGCCCTGGGACGCAGCCTGCGCGCAAATTCTCCCATGGCGAGAAACTGTTCGTCGGTCAGG